>NZ_JBHXTG010000104.1:17834-25372 GCF_042677465.1 Kitasatospora sp. NPDC127111 | reverse complement strand
TGGTGCGCGCCCGGGGCCCCACCCCCACCACCCCCGCCGGGGGTGTTCCCCGCCCCCCCCCCCCGCTACCGCGCGGCGCGGGGGGGGGTCCCCCCCACGGCGTCGCGGTCGCCCGGCCCGCTGTTTTCCGGATGCCCTCCCCGCCGGTACCACCGGCGCCGCGCGACATCGCGTCAGAACGTCATCGAGCGGCTACAGCACGGAACGCACCGCGTCCGAGACCGCGCCCACCCGGGTGTAGACGCCGGGGTGCGCCGCCTCCGCGCAGCCCGTGCCCCAGGAGACCAGCCCGGCCAGCCGGCCCGCGACCACCAGCGGCCCGCCGCTGTCCCCCTGGCAGGCGTCCCTGCCGCCCTTCTCCTCACCGGCGCAGACCATGCCCCGGGCGTCGAACTTGCCGTCCGGCCCGCCCGGGTACGCCTGTGCGCAGGTCTGGTCCGGGATGATCGGCACGTCGACGCCACGCAGCGTGGGCGAGTAGTTGCCCGTTCCGTTGGTGTCCCCCCAGCCGAAGACCTGCGCCCTGGTCCCCGGCCGGTACGGCTCGGTCTCGCCCTGGCCGACCAGGTCGATCACCGGCCTGGCGCCCTGCGACTCGGAGAGCGTGAGCACCGCCACGTCGTTCATGTTGGCGGCGAAGTCGTAGTCGGGGTGGATCCAGACCGACCCGACCGACACCTCCCGGCCGACCGAACCGCGCAGGTCGTCCCGGCCGACCACCACCTTCAGGCCCGGCCGGTCCACCCGCTTGCCCCTGGACTCGTCGTAGAAGCAGTGCGCCGCCGTCACCACCTTGGTCGGGGTGACCAGCGCGCCCCCGCAGAACTGGCCCGACCGGCCGCTGCCGAACTGCTGGCGGCTGGAGAGCGCCACCAGCCACGGGTGCTCGGCGGTGCTCGCGGTCACACCGCCGACGATCCGCCGCTGGGCCTGGGCCGGGGCGGCGCCGGGGCCCAGCGCGACCAGCGGCGCCGGCAGCGCCGCCAGCAGGGCCAGTGCCGCGGCCCGGTGACGGCGGCACCCCGGCCGGGCGGCCGGCCGGGCCGGGGGCGGGGCGGCGGGCGGCAGGTCCGCGCGATCCGGGTTGGGCAGCACCGTGTCTCCAGTTGGCTCGGCAGCAGGCAACCGGCACAGCGTAGGTGACCGACTACGCCCTGCGACCACTTCCCGTCGTGCCGCCACCCGGACGAGCGACAACGGCCACCCGGACGCTGACGCAACCGGCCCCCGACGTGCGGAGGCACCGTTGGTACGGGGAGGCGCCGCAGGGGTCGCGGAGAGTGCCGCGGACATGCGAAGAGGCCCGGAGCGGTGTGCTCCGGGCCTCTTCACCGCGGGGCCGGGGCCCTGCGGAGGTTCTGCCGATCAGTCCAGGTAGTCGCGCAGCACCTGGGAGCGCGACGGGTGCCGCAGCTTCGACATGGTCTTGGACTCGATCTGGCGGATGCGCTCACGGGTGACCCCGTACACCTTGCCGATCTCGTCCAGCGTCTTCGGCTGACCGTCCGTCAGGCCGAAGCGCATCGACACCACGCCCGCCTCGCGCTCGGACAGCGTGTCCAGCACCGAGTGCAGCTGCTCCTGGAGCAGGGTGAAGGAGACCGCGTCGGCCGGCACGACCGCCTCGGAGTCCTCGATCAGGTCACCGAACTCGCTGTCGCCGTCCTCACCCAGCGGGGTGTGCAGCGAAATGGGCTCGCGGCCGTACTTCTGGACCTCGATGACCTTCTCCGGGGTCATGTCGAGCTCCTTGGCCAGCTCCTCCGGGGTGGGCTCGCGGCCCAGGTCCTGGAGCATCTGGCGCTGGACGCGGGCCAGCTTGTTGATGACCTCGACCATGTGCACCGGGATGCGGATGGTGCGGGCCTGGTCGGCCATCGCGCGGGTGATCGCCTGGCGGATCCACCACGTGGCGTAGGTCGAGAACTTGTAGCCCTTGGTGTAGTCGAACTTCTCGACCGCACGGATGAGACCGAGGTTGCCCTCCTGGATCAGGTCCAGGAAGAGCATGCCGCGGCCGGTGTAGCGCTTGGCCAGCGAGACGACCAGTCGGAGGTTGGCCTCCAGCAGGTGGTTCTTTGCGCGGCGGCCGTCCTCGGCGATGATCTCCAGCTCGCGCTTGAGCTTGGGGGCCAGCTTGTCGGCGGCCGAGAGCTTGTCCTCGGCGAACAGACCGGCCTCGATGCGCTTGGCGAGCTCGACCTCCTGCTCGGCGTTGAGCAGCGGGACCTTGCCGATCTGCTTCAGGTAGTCCTTGACCGGGTCGGCGGTGGCACCGGCGACGGCGACCTGCTGGGCCGGGGCGTCGTCCTCGTCGTCGTCGGAGAGCACGAAGCCCTGCGACTCCTCCTCGGGCTCCGCCTCCTCGCCCGGCTTGTCGCCGGGCAGCGCGACGTCCTCGAGCAGCTCGTCCTCGCCGATCAGCTCGTCGTCACCCTTGCCCGCCTTGGCGGAGGTGGTCTTCTTGGCGGCCGTCTTCTTGGCCGGGGCGGCGGTCTTCTTGGCCGCGGCCTTCTTGGCCGGGGCGGCCTTCTTCGCCGGAACGGCCTTCACCTCGGTGACGACCGGGGCCGTCTCCTCGACGGTGATCTCGGCGGAGACCGTGGGGGCCGGCGCGGCGGCGGCCGCCGCGACCGCCGGAGCGGCCACGGGAGCACCGGGCGCGATCCGAACGGGGGGCTTGGTCGGGGCCGCCGGAGCGGCCGGGGTCCGGGTGGTGACCGCCTTGGTGGCAGTGCGCTTGGTGGGGCTCTTGGCAGCAACGCTCTTGCGCTTGGCGCCGGCCGGTTCGGCCGCGCTGACCATGAGATCCACCCCCTCCTCAATCAGCACCTGGTTGAGGCTGCGCATGACGTTCTTCCACTTGGTGACCGGGATCTGGTCCGCCTCGAACGCCTGGCGCACGTCGTCACCGGCGATCTGCCCCTGGGCCTTGCCCCGCTCGATGAGCGCCAGCAGAGCCGCGGACTCGGCGATCTCGGGGGGAAGCGAACGGGATGTGCTGGCCGACACGAACAACCTCTCGGACGATGAGTGGACTCGAACCCGTACCGGCCGCCCGAGCGGGCGGGGAAGGAAATCGCGCGTCGGGCGCGCGGTGTCGATTCCGACCGACTCGGGCTTGAGGACTGGGTTTGCAGGACGGCAGCAGCGCCGCAGACCAACACAGCATTCTGACATGTTGGTGGATTCCGGAGCTGCTTCCGCTCAGGACACATCGCTGCTACTCGTCAAGTGTTACGCATGGCCTTCGTGTCGCGGGTCACACCACTCGGTGCCTGCGGCGCGGGGCCGGCTTCCATCATCGCGCACTCGCGCCCAAGCGACTGACATGGGCAGGACACGGGCGGTGTGCCGGAGTGGGGCGCGATGAGGGGCCGGGACCGGGCGGCGGGACCGGGCGGCGGTGCCCCAGCGGGGCACGGCTCGGCTGGGGGGCCGGGCGGGCGGCGGGGCCGGAGCGGGCGGGTATGCGGTCCGGGAGGTGGCTCGGCGGGCGGCCCGGCGCGCAGGGGCCCTCCGACCGCGCCGTGGGGAGCAGCCGGAGGGCCATGGGTTCGCGGGGTCGCTCGGTCGTCGGCGGGTGGGCGGCTCAGTGCTCCCGGGGGGCCGGGACGGACGGCTCGATCTCCGGGTGAACGGTGAGCAGCGCCCGCATCGCGGCCTCGCCGGCGGTGCCGTCGCCGGTGCCGAGCGCGTCCACCAGGCGGGCGTGCAGGCTGACCGAGGCCTCCGAGGGCCGCTCGCACGACGTCGCCGGGCCGCCGGACACCTGGAGCGCGCAGGAGACGATCCCGGAGAGGTGCTCCAGCATCCGGTTGCCGGCCAGCTGCAGGACGAGGGCGTGCAGCTCCGCGTCGGCGCGCGCGTAGGTGGAGAGATCGGCCTGGGCGGCGGCGTGGCCCATGATCTCGACCAGCTCGACCAGCCGCTGCTGGACGTCCTCCCGGCCGTGGCCGGCGGCGAGCCGGGCCGCCAGCGGCTCGATCGCCCAGCGGAGCTCGAACAGCTCCCGGCGCTGCTCGTCACGCTGCGGACCGAAGGCGCGCCACTCGATGATGTCCGGGTCGAGCAGGTTCCAGTCGCCGACCGGGCGGACCCGGGTGCCGACGTTCGGCCGGGCGCTGACCAGGCCCTTGGCCTCCAGGACCCGCAGCGACTCACGGACGACGGTCCGGGAGACCTCGAACCGCTGGCCGATCTCCTCGGGAACGAGCGGGCGGTCGGCGCCGAGGTCGCCCGAGACGATCATCTGACCGAGCTGCTGCACCAGCTGGCCGTGCAGACCGCGGCCACGACTGCTGGTGGTCTTGCGGCCGACCCGGGCCAGGTCGGACTCGGCGCCCTCCCAGCGGGGCGCCGGCGGGATCGGCCGGTCGGCGTACGAGAAGCGGTCCAGGTCGCCGGGGCCGGGGATGGCGCCGTCGGCGGAACGGGCGGGGGTCATGGTGGGGTGCGCAAGGGTACTCACAGGTCCTTTGTCGGCGATCGGCGGACCCAGCTTGAGAATTCTCGTGAAAAGCACACGAAAGGGTGATCGACCGTGACTGGATAATTGACTTCTTATCAGGAAGAACCGCGCAATCCGGTCACAGCTGGTCGATCTTGGCGGACCGTCAGTTACGGTCGCGGCCCGGCGGGTCCTGGCGCGGGGCCCGGGCGCGGGGCCCGGGCCGGGCAGCGTGCCGGGCACCGGCGGAGCCGCTGGCGGAGCTTCTGGCGGGGACGGAGGAGTGCCGGAGCGCCGCAGCCGCGTCAGAGTGCGCGGCGGCGGGCCTGCACGAGGAGGCTGGCGAGCAGCAGCACCAGGGCGGGCGCCGCCACCGCCGCCAGCAGCGCGGGATCGGTGAGCTCCGAACCGGCCACCGCAACCCGGCGGTCCCCGCCGTACACCCATCCGTACGCCCACTCGATGCCGGACTGGAACGGCAGCAGCTCCGCCGCGCGGACCGGCCAGGCCGTTCCGGTCTGCCGCAGCAGCAGCGCGACCCCGGACTCCAGCAGCGGCGGCAGGGCGCAGAGCAGCAGCACGCCGGCGGCGGCACTGCGGGTCAGCGAGGCCGTCAGGACGCCCGTCCAGCCCGCCACGACCGTCAGCGCGACGAAGGCCAGCAGCGCGCCGGGCACCCCGTGCCCGGCACCGAGCGCCGCCGGGGCGAGCGCGCCCGGCAGATCGGCGAGCCCGCCGAGGCCGGCCGAGGACAGCGCCCGCGCCACCCGGTCCGACAGCGCGGCCGGCTCCGACCAGGCGGCGACCGTCACCCCGGCCGGCAGCGCGAGGTGCACGACCACCGCGTCGACCAGCAGGGTGGCCAGCGCCAGGAGCCCCGCCACCGGACCGATCACCACCAGCTTGCCCAGCAGCAGCCGCACCCGGCGCAGGTACGACACCTGCGAGGCGGGCAGCCCCGGGTGCCGGACCTCGTGCCCGTACGCGAGGGCGCCCAGCACGCCGGCGCCGAGCGCCGCGAACGGCAGCGGGATCAGCGGGACGGCCGCCGTCAGCAGCCGTACGCCCGCCGGCCCGGACAGCGCACCGGCCGGCGTCTGGGCGGCCAGCGCGGCGGCCACCACGGCGTCGCAGAACAGAACCCCGGCGAGGAGCAGCCAGGTGGAGCGGAGGCCGCGCAGCCGGCGCAGCTCGTAGGCCAGGACTCGCACGGTTCACTCGCTCCGGTGGTCGGGGGTGGGGATGGAGGTGGTGGGGGCGGTGGGGCCGGGGTCGATGGGGCTCGGGGCGGGGGCGGTCCGCGGGTTCAAGCGGCCGAGTCGGACGGTGTCGGCGGTTTGGAGGTCCCCGTCGGCGGCGGCGTCGCGCGGTTCCCGGGGCGCGGGCGCCGGGGCGCCGCTCCCGTCGGCCCGGACCAGGCTGCTGAGACCGTCCCGGAAGAGGCGGTCCACGGCGACGGTCGGGGAGGTCTCCGCGAGGTCGGCGAGGTCGGCCGGGTCGGCCGGGTCGGCCGATTCCGGGACGGCCGGCTCGGCCAGGGCGGGCTCGGACTGGGCGGGCTCGGGGACGGCGGGCTCGGCCAGGGCGGGCTCGGACTGGGCGGGCTCGGGGACGGCGGGCTCGGGGACGGCGGGCTCGGGGACGGCGGGTGAGGTCCGCCGGGCGGGCCGGGGCGGTCGGGCGCTCGCCGCCGAGGCGCCGGCGGCGGTGGCAGCGGCGGCGGAGGCCGGGGTGGCCGGCAGGGCGAGGGCGGGGAGGGCGCCGCCGGACGCGGGCCCGGTGGGCGGTGTCCCGCTCGCGGGCTGGGGCACGTGGGCCTGCCCGGCCCCGGCCGGTTCCGGTCCCGGAGCCTGCTCCCCGCCCGCCACCGGCACCGGCGGGGTCCCGGCCTGGCCCGTCATCGACGCGTCGGCGGCCGACCGGGCCTTCACCGGGCGGGTCCTGCCCGGCCGGGCGGGCGTCGGGTCGGCCGCCGCCTGACCGGCCGGTGTCGGCCGGAGGTGGAGGTGACCCGAGCGGCCCGAGGCGACGGGCAGCGTGGCCCGGGGAGCCGGCTGCTCCACCACCCGGTCGGCGAGTTCGTGCAGCAGGATGCCGTGCCGGTACGCCAGCTCGCCGATCTCGGTGCGGTCGATCCCCGCCACCGCCAGACCGGCCCCGCCGTCGCGCCGCACCTGCGCGCCCTGGCTCACCAGGAGATCGGCGAGCCGGGCCATCTGCGGCCCGCGCACGGCGACCTCCGGGCTGAGCCGGGTGCGGCGGAACTCCGTCACCGGCTGGTCGGCCACCATCCGCCCCTGGTCGAGCGTGATCACCCGGTCCGCGAGCCCGGCGGCCTCCTGGGGGGTGCGGGTGGTCACCAGGACCGTCCCGCCCGCGACGCCGAACGAGCGCAGGAACGAGTGGAACCACTCCACGTTGCGCGGCGACAGGCCCTCGGTGGGCGCGTCGAGGACGAGGGTGCCCGGATCCCCGAGCAGCGCGGTGGCGAGCGCCAGCCGGCGGTGCATGCCGGGCGAGAAGGTGCGCAGCCGCTGCCCGGCGACGGTGGCGAGCCGGGTCTGCTCCAGCAGCTCGTCGGCCCGCCGGGCGGGGACCCCGACGGCCGCCGCCAGCATCCTGAGGTGGCTGCGCGCCTTCCGGCCGGGGTGCCCCGCCAACATGCCCTCGGGGCCGCCGGGGCCGGGCAGCAGCACGCCGACCTCGCGCTCCGGGCGCCGCAGCCGACGGTAGGTGCGACCGTCGAAGAGCGCGACGCCCTGGCCGCGTTCGAGTTCGAGCACCAGCCGCAGCGCGGTCGACTTGCCCGAGTCCTCGGGGCCGAGCAGCGCCGTCACCATCCCCGGGCGGGCGTCGAAGGTCAGATCGAGCACCGCCGGCGGCCCGCCCCGGCGGTAGACCTTGGTCAGTCCGGTGATCTGGATCATCGCTGGCTGCTCCCATGCCCTCGGCCGACCTGCGTCTGCGCGGCGCGGGGGGGGGGCCCCCCCGCCCCCCCCCCCCCCAATATGGGGGCCCGGCCGCGGATACCGGGCGATCGGGCGGGGGGCCGGGGGCCCCCCCCCCCCCCCCACCCCCACAGAGGGCA
>NZ_JBHXTG010000104.1:386-17824 GCF_042677465.1 Kitasatospora sp. NPDC127111 | reverse complement strand
ACGCGCCCGCGGGCCCCCCGCGCCACCGCGGGGGGCGCGCCGGGCCCCCCCCGGCCCCGCGCCAGCACATTAGGGGGCCAGGACGGCGATTCCGGGCATTGCGGGAGCGGCACGGGGCCACCGCCCGCACACCTCACCCGATCAGGGGACAATCCGATCCTGCGACGGTCCGCCGGGGCGGCGGCCCCCGAGGCGCCGGGGGCGCGGGGGCGCGGGGGCGCCGGCGGCCGGGAAGCGGGGCGACCAGCGGAGGGGCGGCGGGCCGCGGACCGGGAGGGCTCAGGACTCCGGGCGCAGCATGGGCGGGTTGAGCAGGGTGGCTCCGCCCGCGGTGAACAGCTGGGCCGGGCGACCGCCCTGACGCGTCGTCGTGCCGCCGGAGGGCAGCAGGAAGCCGGGGGTGCCGGTGACCTTGCGGTGGAAGTTCCGCGGGTCGAGCACCACGCCCCACACGGCCTCGTAGACCCGGCGCAGCTCGCCGACGGTGAACTCCGGCGGGCAGAACGCGGTCGCCAGCGAGGAGTACTCGATCTTGGAGCGGGCGCGCTCCACCCCCTCGGCGAGGATCAGCCCGTGGTCGAAGGCGAGCGGGACCTCGTCGGCCGGGTTCTTCCCGAGCAGTTCGGTGACCGGGGCCCAGCGGGCGCCGCTGGCGTCGCCGCCGGCGCGCGGGGTCGGCAGGTCCGGCGCGAGGACCAGGTAGGCGACGCTGACCACCCGCATCCGGGGGTCGCGCTGGGGGTGCCCGTAGGTCGCGAGCTGCTCCAGGTGTGCCCCGGCCGTGCCGGGACCGGCCGCGTCGTGGCCGGGCGCCGAGTAGGCGCGCAGGCCGGTCTCCTCCGCCAGCTCCCGGGAGGCCGCCTCGGCCAGCCCCTCGTCCGGGCGGACGAAGCCGCCGGGCAGGGCCCAGTAGCCCTGGAAGGGCGGCTCGCCCCGTCGGACCAGCAGGGCGCACAGCGCGTGGTCCCGCACCGTCAGCACCACCAGGTCAACCGTGACAGCGAACGGGGGGAAGGCCGACGGGTCATAACGCGACATGGCGACGATCATAGTCGTCTCTCTGACGATAAGCACAGGCCCGTGCACGGACGGTGCGCTGACGGTCGCGCGCGGGCCCCGGCGGCGTCAGCGCGCGACGAGTTGCAGGTCCGCGGAGGCCTCCTCGACCATCGCCACGCCGATCCGGCTCACCCGCACCGAGAACGGCTCGCCGGCCACCCGCAGACCGGTCAGCTCCAACTCGCCGAGCGGCGCGGTGCTGGCAGGCCGGACCAGCACCCGGCCGCCCGGAACGTCGGGCCGGACCCCGGCGAGCGCGAACACGGCGTGCAGCGCGCCGGCCGCCGAGACCGCCGCCGGGCGGCAGGCCGCCGGGTGCGGCACCGGCGGGAAGCCCGCCGTGCGCTGCTCCCCCGCGTACATCTCGGGCAGCCGGCCGTCGAAGTGGGCCGCCGCGCCGAGCAGCCCCTCCACCAGGGCTCCGGCCTCGTTCTCGTGGCCCGCCTCGGCCAGCCCGGCGATCGCGAGGGCGGTCTCGTGGACCCGCACCGCCCCGCTGCGGTGGCCGATCGGGTTGAACCGGGGCGACTTGGCGCTGAGGGTGCGCAGGCCCCAGCCGCTGTCCAGCTCGGGTGCGGCCAGGCGCTGGGCGAGCAGTCTGGTCTGCTCGCGGTCCAGCAGGCTCTCGTGCCGCCCGCCGTCGGCGGAGAGGCCCAGGTCGAGGAGGTGGACGAGGGAGGAGGCGACGGCGGGCAGCGGATGGCCGCCCGGCGCGAGGCCCGCCGCCGGGCGACCGCCGGAGAGGTCGTCGACCCAGAACCGCTCGCGGAAGCGCCCGCGCAGCGCCGCCGCCCAGCCGCGCCACTCCTCGGCACCGGGACGGCCGAAGGCCTCCAGCAGTTCGGCGCCGTGCAGCGCGGCCCGGTGCGCCTGGGCCTGGACCTCGGCCCGGGCCGCCACCGGGTGCGCGGCGCGTTCCTCGGCGGGGCGGCTGAGGTCGGTGACGAAGCCGTCGACCAGGCCGCCGCGCAGGGCGCCGAGCGCGCGCTCGGCGGCGGGGAGCAGTTCGGCGACCTCCTGCCGGGGCAGGCCCCACCGCCACGCCTCGGCCAGCACGGTGACGAACAGCAGGGTCGCCTCGGTGGCGGTGCAGGTGGGCGGTAGCTCCGGTCCGCCGTGCCGCAGGGCGCCGGGCAGCAGCCCCTCGACGCGCGGGCCGGCCTGGCCCGGGCCGGCGGGGGCGGCCTGCTGACGGCGGGCCAGCGCCCGGAGGGTGCCGGCGGCCAGCCGGGTGCCCAGCGGGAGCGTCAGCCGGGCCGCCCACAGCGCGTCGGCCGGAGCGAGCCCGAACCGCCAGGGCGCGCCGGAGGCCGGGTAGAGGTCGGTCGGGCGGTCCGGGTCGGCGAACAGCAGCCCGCCGAGGGCGTCCAGCGAGCGCGGGACCAGCAGCCCGACCCGGGAGTCGTCGCTGCGGACCTCCGGTTCCGACCACGGCAGCGGGACGCCGGTGCCTCGCCCGCCCGGCGGCCGGGGGCCGGGCGTGGTGCTCTCCAACTCGGTGCGAAGCTCGACCGACCAGCGGGCACCGGGCTGCACCTCGAGGTCCCAGCGCAGCACGCCGGCGCCGGCCAGGACGGCGTGCGGCGACGGCTTGGCGCTGACCACGGCGCTGTGGGTGGGGCCCGACCAACGCAGCCCGGCGGACTGCACCTGGCCGGGCAGGTCCGGCGGCCGGTGCCCGGCGGCGATCTCGCCGACCGGGCCGAGGTCGGTGCCGAGCGCGATCTCCAGCGGAAGCCTGGCGGGTCGGCTGCCGGTGTTGCGGACGGTGACGGTCTCGACGCCGTCGGCGTGCCGCAGCCGCTCGACGGTGAGCGCCGGATCGGGGTCGAGGTCGCCGGGGATCCGGACGGCGCCCAGGAAGCGGGCCTGCGCCGCCGTGGTCAGGGTGCCCTGGAGCGGCAGCGGCTCCATGCCGCCGAGCCGCAGCTCCATCCGGGCCAGCACCCGGAGACCGGAGCGGTAGAAGCCGTGGAGGCCGTGGCCGCGCAACTGCCCGTCCGGCCCGGACGCGGCCATCGCGGGCGCGTTGACGCAGAGCACCGCGTGGTGGACGGCTGCGGGCTGCGGGCGCGGCGGTCCCGCCGTCCGGGCCGGTCCGGCGGGCGCGCCACCGGGGCCCGGGTCGGGGCGGCCGGCCGGTCTCGGCGCGCCGACCACGCTCTCGGCCGGCATGGCCGCCTGTGGTGGCCTCATGGCGGTCACCGGACTCTCCTCCCCTCGGCGGTCCGGTGGCCGGTCAGGCCGGTGGGCCGCGAGCATGCTCGATCGCGTGCTGATGGTGCCTGGCCGACGGGGGTTCCCGTCGGCGCGTGTGTGCCGTGTCCGGCCGTACCCGGTACCGGGTCGTGCCATGCGGCGCGCGGCACCGCTCCGGTACCGGCCCCGCCTCGCCCCGGACCCGCTCCGCCCGGGCACCGGGCACCGGCCTGGCGCGCCGGACCGCCGTCGAACGGGCGGCGCGCTGGGGTGCCGGCCCTCCGCGGGTGCCCGGCTGCCCGGCGTGCCCGCCACGGGCGCGCCGCGGCTCCGTCCGTCTCCGGGAGCCCGGAGGACGTCCGGGCGCAGTGCCCCCGGGGTGAACGCCGCCGACCGGTCGCAGGTAACGCCCGGCGCGCCGGTTCGGCCGGCCGCCCCGTGGTGCCGGGCGGTCGTGCCGCCGTCATCACCGGTCCTCCTCCGCCCCCGTTCCGGTGCCGTCGAGGTCGGACACACCCGGTGGGCACGTCGGCCGGACCTGCCACGCCCTAGCGGGTGGGCGGTGCGGTCGGCGGGTGGCCCGGGAGGCAACCGCCGAGCCGGTGCCCGACGGCCGTCAGGATACGGTGCGGGGGTCGCGGCGCCCGCACCGGCAACCCCGTGAGCGGCGACGCGACCGCTGTGACCTGCACATACCGAGGAGTTGTATGTCCACCGCCAGCCGGCTGCCCGGGATCGTCACGACCGACCACGTGTTCCAGCTGCCCCTCGACCACGCCGCCCCCCAGGGCGAGCAGATCGAGGTGTACGCCCGCGAGGTGGTCGCCCCCGGCCGGGAGAAGGACGACCTGCCCTGGCTGCTCTTCCTCCAGGGCGGCCCCGGCGGCAAGGCCGGGCGCCCGCTCGGCCGCGACGGCTGGCTGGAGCGCGCCCTCGACGACTACCGCGTGCTCCTGCTCGACCAGCGCGGCACCGGGCGGTCCACGCCCGCGAACCGGCAGAGCCTCGCCCGCCGCGGCGATGCCCGGCAGCAGGCGGAGTACCTGGCGCACTTCCGCGCGGACTCCATCGTGCGGGACGCCGAACTGATCCGCCGCCGGCTGCTCGGCGAGGACCGCCGGTGGAGCGTGCTCGGGCAGAGCTTCGGCGGTTTCTGCACCCTCACCTACCTCTCGATCGCGCCCGAGGGGCTGAAGGAGGCCTTCATCACCGGCGGCCTGGCCGGTCTGCGCAGCTCGGCCGAGGACGTCTACCGGGCCGCGTACCCCCGGGTCGTCCGCAAGAACGAGGGGCACTACGCCCGTTACCCGCAGGACGTCGAGGCGGTGCGGCGGATCGCCGCACACCTGGCCGCCTCCCCCGCGACGCTGCCCGGCAGCGGGGTGCTCACCGTCGAGGCGTTCCAGGCCCTCGGGCTGCTGCTCGGCGGCGGCAGCGGCTCCGGCACCCTGCACTACCTGCTGGAGGAGGCCTGGATCGAGGGTGCGGCCGGGCCCGAGCTGTCCGACACCTTCCTGGCCGGCGTGCAGGCGAAGCTCTCGTTCGCCGAGGGCCCGCTGTACGCCGTGCTGCACGAGTCGATCTACGGGCAGCGGTCGGTGGACCGGGCCGGGACGGAGTGGTCCGCCGAGCGCGTCCGCAAGGAGTTCCCGGAGTTCGACGCCGGGGCGGCGCTGGAGTCCGGGGCGCCGGTGCTGTTCACCGGGGAGATGATCTACCCCTGGATGTTCGACACCGACCCGGCGCTGCGGCCGCTGAAGGAGACCGCGGACCTGCTCGCCGCCCGCACCGACTGGCCCGACCTGTACGACCCGGCGCGACTGGCCGCCAACGAGGTGCCCGTGGTGGCGGCGGTCTACCACGACGACATGTACGTCGACACCGCCGACTCGCTGGAGACCGCCCGTGCGGTGCGGGGTCTGCGGACGTGGATCACCAACGAGTGGGAGCACGACGGCGTACGGGTGAGCGGCGGCAAGGTGCTCGACCGCCTGATCGCGATGGCCCGCGGCGAGGCGTAGCCGGCGCGGCCCCGCCCGGCCGGGGCCGGGGCTCACCGGGCGGCCCGGACGTAGCCTGCCGAGCCGCGACGGAACGGATCGAGCAGCGGCCCGGGCACGGCCCGGGGTGTACCCGGCGCCCCCGGCCGGCCGGAGCACCCGCCCCGGCCGGCCGGCGGACAGCCGGACCGGGCACACCCGGCCGCCCACGGCGTCACCCCGCATGCCGGGGTCCGATCGCCGCGCCCCGGACGGCCCGGCAGCGGCCGCGGCGTCCGGCCGGTCCGCCGGGCGGTCCGGCCGACAGCGCCGGCGCCCAGGGCGACGGGCGGCCCAGCCGCAGCCCGCGCTCGGGACGCGTCTGCGCGGTCGGCCGGCACCCCGTGAGGAGGTCCGTCGGCCGGCCGTCGTCCGCCCGGCCGGGCCCTCGGCTCTCCGCCGGCCCCTCGGCGGGGCCACCCGGTACTGCCTCCGGGCCCACCGACGAGGCGGGACCGGCCTGGCCACGCCGGGCGCGCCGTCGTCGCGACCTGGCCGAGGCCGAGGCCGACGCGGGCGGCCGGCCCGGGCCACGGCCCGAACCACCCGGCGGGTCACCGTCCGGTCCGGGCAGCGCGTCACGGCGTTCACCGTCGCCCTGGCCCGGTTCCCGGCCCAGGCCCTGGCCCCGGCCCCCGTCCCGGTCACGGCCCCGTTCACCGCCCTGATCACCCTGATCACGGCCCTGGCCGGGCGGTGAGCCGTCGGCCGGGCCCGCCCCCGGCTCCGCGCCCTCCCCGGCTCCCGTCCGGCGACGGCGCTCGGCCTCCGCCCGCACCAGCAGCGGGTCCGCCGAGAGGCCGCCGTTCAGCGAGTCGTAGAGCAGCTGGGCCAGCAGGTAGGACGGATCGAGCCGGAGCACGTGGGCGAGCACCACCCGGGCCGTCGCGACGTCCCCCGCGACCCAGGACACCCAGGCCAGCAGGGTGAGCGGGGGCGGGGCACAGCCCGTGTAGGGCGGCACGCAGCGCCTCGCGAGGAAGCGCCAGAGGCGCTGGGCCGGCGCGAGCTCGGCGGGCCGGGCGTACTCGGCGGCGCGGTCCCGGATGCGCCGGTCCTTGAGGGCGAAGAGCAGCTGGGCCGTCCGGTGCTCGTCGAGCTCACGGGCACCGGCCACGAACTCGGCGACGGCCTGGTCGAGCAGCTCGGCACCCTGCTCCGGGGAGAGCACCGGCCCGCGCCCGGCTCCCCCGCCGCCCTCGCCCCGGGCCAGTGCCAGCCGCTGGGCGTCCGCGGCCGGCGGGCCGACCGGGGCCAGCCCCGCGACGATCGCCTTGCGGCTGCCGCGCGGCGCCAGACCGGCGAAGGTGGCCGCCACGGCCACCGGCCCCGGGTCGGGCGCGTGCCGGATCGGATGGCCCGCCGGGTCGCAGCACCCCTCGCGGCGGCAGAGGAAGGACCACCACCGCCCCAGCGAGACGCAGAGCGACTCCTTCACCCCCACGCCGCGGCTCTCGAACTCCGCCCGCAGCTCCGCCGCGAGCGGTCTGAGCCGGTCGAGCACGGGCGGGCCGTGCTCGCTGCCGGGATCCTGGCAGAGGTAGAGGAGCACCTGGGCCGGGCGGCGGTCCCGCTGCTCGGACAGCCCGACGAGCAGGGCGGCCGTCTCCTCGGCGACGGCCGGCCAGTGGGCGGGCGACTCCGGGATGTCCAGCCGGATCACCCCGCCCTGGTGCAGCTCCGGCCCCTGGAGGCCGACGGCGACGATGCTGTCGTCGGGGAAGAAGCCGAGCAGGTAGGGCAGCAGCTCGGCCATGTCGGCCGGGCCCCGCATGGTGACCGGACGCGGACCGGAGGGCCGGCCGTACGGAAGCGCGATGCGTTCGTTGTTCATGTCCGGAAGGCTGCCGCAATTCGCGATCGCCTCCGGATTTTTCTTTTTTCCCTGTGGATAAACCCGGCCTGTGGATAAAACCTCCTCCCTTCGGGGCATCCAGAGCCACTCTCCCGAGGGATATTTGACGGTTGTTCAGCCGAAGAGCCGATGAAATGCACCGCCACTCCACCCGGCCCGGCCCCACCGCCGTTCGCCCGTTGTCGGCCCTTCGGGGTTACATGGACGCCATGCAGCAGCCGCAGACCCACACCACCGCCACCGGGGCCCCCGCCACGTCCGGCACCGCCACGGCCGCCGACCGCGCCGAGGCCCGGGCGCGGGCCGAGGCCGTCCTGCGCGAGCTCGCGGGCCCCGCCGCCACGCTCCGCGACGACCAGTGGACGGCCATCGAGGCCCTGGTCGTCGACCACCGCCGGGCCCTCGTGGTGCAGCGCACCGGCTGGGGGAAGTCCGCCGTCTACTTCATCGCCACCGCCCTGCTGCGGGCCCGCGGCGCGGGGCCGACGGTGATCGTCTCGCCCCTGCTGGCCCTGATGCGCAACCAGGTGGAGTCGGCGGCCCGGGCCGGCATCCACGCCCGCACCATCAACTCGGCCAACACCGACGAGTGGGACGCGATCCAGGCCGAGGTCGCGGCCGGCGCGGTGGACGTCCTGCTGGTCAGCCCGGAGCGGCTGAACAACCCCGACTTCCGCGACCAGGTGCTGCCCAAGCTCGCCGCCTCCACCGGCCTGCTGGTGGTCGACGAGGCCCACTGCATCTCCGACTGGGGCCACGACTTCCGCCCCGACTACCGCCGGCTGCGCACCATGCTCGCCGACCTCCCGCCGGGAGTCCCGGTGCTGGCCACCACCGCCACGGCCAACGCCCGGGTCACCGCCGACGTCGCCGAACAGCTCGGCACGGGCAGCGGCGACGAGCACGCCCTGGTGCTGCGCGGACCGCTCGACCGCGAGAGCCTCACCCTCGGCGTGCTCGCCCTGCCCGACCCGGCGCACCGGCTGGCCTGGCTGGCCGACCACCTCGACCGGCTGCCCGGCTCCGGCATCGTCTACACCCTGACGGTCGCGGCCGCCGACGAGGTGACGGCCTTCCTGCGCGAGCGGGGCTTCCCGGTGGCCTCCTACTCCGGCCGCACCGAGGACGCCGAGCGCCGGACCGCCGAGGCCGACCTGCTGGCCAACCGGGTCAAGGCGCTGGTCGCCACCTCCGCGCTCGGCATGGGCTTCGACAAGCCCGACCTGGGGTTCGTGGTGCACCTGGGCTCGCCCAGCTCGCCGATCGCCTACTACCAGCAGGTGGGCCGGGCCGGGCGCGGCGTCGACCGGGCCGAGGTGCTGCTGCTCCCCGGGCGCGAGGACGAGGCGATCTGGCGCTACTTCGCCTCGCTGGCGTTCCCCCCGGAGGAGCAGGTGCGCCGCACCATCGACGCGCTCGCCGAGGCCGGCCGGCCGCTCTCCACCGCCGCGCTGGAGCCCCGGGTGGACCTGCGCCGCGCCCGGCTGGAGACCATGCTCAAGGTCCTCGACGTGGACGGCGCGGTGCGGCGGGTCAAGGGCGGCTGGACGGCCACCGGGCAGAGCTGGGAGTACGACACCGCCCGGTACGCCAAGGTCGCGGCCTCGCGCGAGGCCGAGCAACGGGCCATGCGCGAGTACGCGGCGGGCACCGGCTGCCGGATGGAGTTCCTGCGCCGGCAGCTCGACGACGAGCGGGCCGCGCCCTGCGGCCGCTGCGACAACTGCGCGGGGCCGCTGCACGACGCGGAGGTCTCCGCGGAGGCGCTGGACGCGGCCCAGGCCGCGCTCGGCCGGCCCGGGGTCGCCTTCGAGCCGCGGCGGCTCTGGCCGACCGGCATGGACGCGCTGGGCGTGCCGCTCAAGGGCCGCATCCCGGCGGGTGAGCAGGCCGAGACCGGCCGGGCCCTCGGCCGGCTCTCCGACATCGGCTGGGGCAACCGGCTGCGCACCCTGCTGGCCGAGCACGCTCCCGACGGTCCCGTCCCCGGCGAGGCGGTGGACGCCCTGGTCGCGGTGCTGGCCGACTGGGCCCGCGGTCCCGGTGGCTGGGCCGGACCCGCGACCACCGAGGGCACCCGGTTGGACCGACCCGTCGGCGTGGTGACCATGGCCTCCTCCACCCGGCCCCAGCTGGTCGGCAGCCTCGGCGCCCGGATCGCCGAGATCGGCCGCCTGCCCCTGCTCGGGCAGATCGCCTACGCGACCGGGCGGCCCCCGCACGGAGCTCGCAGCAACAGCGCCCAGCGGCTGCACTCGCTGGCCGGCACGCTCGTCCTGCCGCCGGAGGTGGCGGCCGCGGTGGCCGGGGCGGGCGGTCCGGTGCTGCTGGTGGACGACCTGGTCGACTCGGGGTGGACGGTCACCGTGGCGGCCCGGCTGCTGCGGCAGGCCGGGGCGAGCGCGGTGCTGCCGCTGGTGCTGGCCCTGCAGGGCTGACCGGCGGGACGGGACGGCCGGAGCAACCGGCCCCGGCCGGACCGGACGCCTGGACACCGGGACGTCCGGACACCCGAAAAGCCTTCACTCGAATGGAGTAATGGAGGGGATCACCGGAACACCGACCCACACGGCACGACGCGAGCGGGAAAGGAGGGCGATGATGTTGCCGGAACTGCGAAGAGGTCATCGGACGGCCGCCAGGGTCACGATCCGGCACCACCCGAGTGGCGCGCACACGATCGTGGAATATATCCGGCAGAACGTGGGCTTTCGGGCGGCGTTCATCATTTCATCGTTGCCGCTCCACCCCATCTGCCCTGAGAATTGGACGGTACCCGGAACCCGGTCCGACGGACCAGGGCTTTGGCGTACGCGGGAACCCGCGCGCCCGTGGGTCGGGAAGGAGGATCGTGATCAACGGTATCGGCCGAGGTCAGTATCCCCTCGCCCGGAGTTCGTCGCCCAGACGGGTGCTCGACCTGGAGACGTGGGCCGCCACGGGGATCCCGTTGCTGCGCGATCCGCGCGAGTTCGTCCTGGAGCTGCACCAGCGCCACCTCCCCCAACCGGGCACGGTCGTGGTCACCGTGCTGGACGGCTCGCACCGGCTCAACGCCTCGGCCTCCTTCGCGCCCTGGCCCCACCACACCGACGGCTGGCAGCACCGCAACGCGATCCTCGCGCACCTGCGCCAGGTCACCCCGCACGACCTGCGTCAGGCCACCGCCACCAGGACGGCCGTGCTGCTGCGCTGCCGCGAGGGCGCGGCCGGCTGGACGGAGCAGGACGGCGCCTGGATGTGGGCGCTGCGGGACGCGGCTGGGCTGCACGGGCTGCGCTGCGGCTCGTACATCGCGCTGACCCCGGCGGGCTGGCAGATCCTCGGCGACGAGCGCGGCGGGCGCAACCCGCACGCCGGGTCCTGGGCGGAGGGGCCGGTCCACACCGTGACGGAGCTGCCGCCCCGTTCGGAGCGGCGCCAGCCGGCGGAGCACGGTCAGCACGGCGAGCGGTCGCAGCGCTCCCGGGCGCCGGAGCTCCCGTGGGCTCCGGGCCGGGTCACGGCCGTCGAGCCGGCCCGGCGCACCGGCACCCGCTGACCCGGCCGCCACCGGGCGGCAGGCTGCGGCAACCCGGCCGAACAGGCCGGCCACCTCACGCCCGGAAACCCGCAACCGGGTTGCCCCAGGGCCTGGCGACGCCACGGCCGGCCACCCCGAAGGCCCGGCGACGCCCGGGCCCGGTGCCGTACGGCACCGGGCCCGGACCGCCCTGCGGACCCAACGCCCCAGGACCAGTTGTTCCCAGGACTCGACGCCCCCGGGGTCCGCTGTCCTCAGGACTCACGCCCGAACGGCTCAGGCGGGGACCGGGCGGCCGGCGGATGCTCCGGCGGCCGCCGCGGCGGCGGGGCCGGCGCTGCCGCAGACCACCACGAGCGCGGTCGCGTGGCCGAGCGCCTTGCGGTACGCCTCGGCGGCGCGGTCGGCCGTGCCGCCGTTGACGACCAGCACGACCACCTCACGGCGGGCCGGGCGGGTCAGCGCGGCGTCGGCGTAGAACACGTCACCGCCCTCGGCGAGTTGCGCCCAGTAGCGCTCCTCGCCGAAGGACAGCTCGTGCTGCTGCCACGGGTGCGCCTCGCCGACCGTCAGCACCAGGATCGAGCCCGGGTTGCGGCCGGAGTCCAGCAGCTGGTCGACCGACTCGTCGGCGCGCTCCAGGGCCTGCGCCGCCGTGGCGGCGACCTGCCTGACCGCGACCTGCGGCGCGGCCGGCGCCGGACGGCGCGGGCCGGGCTTGGGGATCTGGGCGGTACGGGCCGGCGGCCCCGAGGGGTCGGCGCGCGGCGGTGCCGGCCGCGGCGGCGCGGGACGGGGGCCCGGCACCGGGGCCGGCGCGGTGGTGGCGGCCGACGGTGCGGCCGCGGTCGAGGGTGTGGCAGCGGTCGAGCTGCCGGCGGCAGGGGTGCGAAGGGCTTGTGCGTCCGACTCGCGGGGGAAGGGAACGCCGGGGCCCGGGAGGCTCTCGTGAATCTCCGGCTCCTCGGGGAAGACAGGCATACCCGGATATCTATCAAATGCCGGTCGGGCGCGCACGGGCGCCCCACCTCTCGGGCGCCACGAACCCACCCCCGACGCCCCGGCAATTCCCGACGGAACGTCAGAAACCGAGCGTCAGCTGTTCGTCGACAGGGCCCTCCGCCCCGGCGAGGAAGCGGTTCCGCTTCAGGTGGCGCCACTGGGGCAGGCCGTCCAGGTACGCCCAGGAGAGCCGGTGGTGCTCGGTCGGACCGAACTCCTCCAGCGCGGCGCGGTGGACCGGGGACGGGTAGCCGGCGTTGTCGGCGAAGCCGTACGCCGGGTGCGCCTCGCCGAGTTCGGCCATCAGCCCGTCGCGGTGCACCTTGGCGAGCACCGAGGCGGCCGAGACGCAGACGCACGACTGGTCGCCCTTGATCACGGTGCGCACCCGCCAGGGGCCGCCCAGGTAGTCGTGCTTGCCGTCGAGTATCACCGCGTCCGGCTCCACCGGCAGCGCCTCCAGGGCGCGGACGGCGGCCAGCCGGAGCGCGGCGGTCATCCCGAGCTCGTCGCACTCCAGCGCGGTGGCGTGACCGAGCGCGTACGCGGTGACCCACTCGGCGAGCACGGGCGCGAGCGCCTGGCGGCGGAGTTCGGTGAGCAGCTTGGAGTCGGTCAGGCCCTCCGGCGGCCTGCGCAGGCCGGTGACGGCCGCGCCCACGGTGACCGGGCCGGCCCAGGCGCCGCGCCCGACCTCGTCCAGGCCGACGACGATCTTGGCGCCGGAGCGACGGAGCGAGCGCTCGACGGAGTGCGTCGGCGGGACGATGGGCATCACGGGGTCCTTCGGCTGGGGCAACCTCCAGCCTAAGCCCCGCCCGGGGCCGCTCCGACCACCTCCACCGGCAGCCACCCCGCACCCGCTCGCACCCGCCCGCACCCCGCGCCGACGCCCGCACCCGCACCCGCGCTTCACGCGCCCGCCAGGCCCGCCCGCCCCACCGGTCAGGCGCGGATCAGCGGGACCATCACCTCGTCCACCAGCTCGGTCGCGTACCCGAGGCCGATCGGCCGGCCGCCGCTCTTCACCCGGTACAGCAGCATCGCCGGCACCACGTCGGCGACCAGCGGGGTGACCGCGCCGGGGCGCACCTCACCGCGTCCGGCGCCCCTGCCGAGAATGTCCAAAATGGCGATCTTGGTCGGTTCGGTCACCCGCTGGCCGATGAAGTCCTTGAAGAACTCGGCCTGCGCGTGGTCCAGTTCGGCCATCAGCGCCTGCATGGCACCGCCCGCCCGGGAGTCCATCGCCTCGACGAAACCCTCGACGAGCAGCAGCAATTCGTCACGGGCCGACCCGAGGTCGGGGGTGCCGTCAGGGCGTGGCAGAGTGGAGTCCAGGGCGTCGATGACGAGTTCCACCTTGGACGCCCAACGCCGGTACAGCGCGGCCTTTCCGGTCCGCGCGGCACCAGCGACGCCTTCCATCGTCAGCCGCGCGAATCCGCCGGAGGTGAGCTGGTCGAGTGCGGCCTCGAAGATCGCCCGCTCCAGCTCCTTCCCCCGGCGGCGCATCGGCCGGGACAGGACCTCGGCGGCCGCCCTCATCGGACACAGCGGCGCGGGGACGACCACCGGGGCGGCCGCGGGGGTGACCGCCGCAGCCCCGGAGGCAGGAACGGCAGGTCTCCCCCCAGCAGCGGCCGGGGACTCCACCGGGGACTCCGCCGACCGCTCCACCGTCGGCTCCGCGACCCGCTCCGCCGTCCGGCCGGTCGCCCTGATAGCCGCCTGGCGCCGCACCAACTGATCCATCGTCACCAACCCTAGAGAACGCTTGCGTTCACAATCTTGCGCAGGATATCGTCCAGCGTAGTGAACGATCCCGTTCCTTCATAGCTCGCGGGACGCCGCCGAGCCACACCGGACCCCGGGTCCGCAGCATACGAAGCAGTAGCCAGCAGGGGGCATCAACTTGGCTATCTCCGACACACTCAGCAAGAGCTCTCCACCGCAGGGCGGCCCGAGCCGGAACAAGGGCATCACCCTGACCGTCATCGCGGCCACGCAGCTCATGGTGGTGCTCGACGCCACCATCGTGAACATCGCGCTGCCGCAGATCAGGGACGCGCTGAGCTTCTCCACCACCAACCTGTCGTGGGTGATCAACGCCTACACGCTGACCTTCGGCGGCCTGCTGCTGCTCGGCGGCCGTGCGGGCGACATCCTCGGCCGCCGCCGGGTGTTCATCGCCGGCACGCTGTTGTTCGGCCTGGCCTCGCTGCTGGGCGGCTTCGCGCAGGACGGCGGCATGCTGCTCGCCGCCCGCGCGCTCCAGGGCATAGGCGGGGCGATCTGTTCGCCCACCGCCTTCGCACTGATCGCGACCAACTTCGAGGAAGGGCCCGAGCGCAACAAGGCGTTCGGCGTGTTCTCGGCGGTGGCCGGTTCGGGCGCGGCCGTCGGCCTGCTGGCCGGTGGCGTGCTCACCGAGTACCTCGACTGGCGCTGGGTCTTCTTCGTCAACGTGCCGATCGCGGTCCTGATCGCGGTCGCCGCCCCGCGCTACATCGCCGAGTCGGAGCGCACCGCGGGCCGGTTCGACCTGCCGGGTGCGCTCACCTCCACGCTCGGCCTGGTCGGCCTGGTCTACGGCTTCATCCGGGCGGCCTCGGACGGCTGGACGGACCCGCTGACGCTCGGCTCCTTCGCCGCCGGCGTGCTGCTGGTCGCCGCGTTCCTGGTGATCGAGAACCGCACCTCGCAGCCGATCACCCCGCTGCACCTGTTCGCCAACCGGAACCGCACCGGTGGTCTGGTGATGATGCTCTGCCTGGCCGCCGCCATGTTCGGCATCTTCTTCTACATCACGCTGTTCGTGCAGGGACCGCTCGGGTACAGCCCGTTGAAGGCCGGCTTCGCCTTCCTGCCGATCAGCGTGTCGATCATCATCGCCGCGCAGCTCGCGTCCACCCTGCAGGTCAAGTACGGCCCCAAGCCGTTCATGGCGGGCGGTGCGCTGCTGGTCACGCTCGGACTCAGCTGGCTGACCCAGATGAGCTCGGACAGCGGCTACCTGGACGGGGTGCTCGGCCCCACGGTGGTGTTCGGCTTCGGCATGGGCCTGATCTTCGTCCCGGTGATGCTGCTCTCGGTCGCGGGCGTCGCCCCCGAGGAGACCGGTGCCGCCTCCGGCCTGCTCAACTCGATGCAGCAGATCGGCGGTTCGCTCGGCCTGTCGATCCTGACCACGGTCTTCGCGCACTACGCGACCGAGGAGGGCAAGCGGCAGCTGCCCGGCTTCCTGGCCACGGCCACGCCGGAGCAGAAGGCCGAGTTCCTGGAGAAGCACGAGTTCCCCAAGGGCACGGGTGCGGCCAACGAGGTGCTCGCGCAGGGCATTTCGCACGGCTTCATCGTCGGTGCGGTGCTCGCCGCCCTCGCGCTGGTGATCGCGGTCGTCGTGATCAGGGCCAAGGCCGACGACCTCGCGTCGAACACCTCGGGCGTCGCGCTGCACTGAGCACGGCGCTGAGCACGGCACTGAGCACGGCGCTGAGCAGGGCACCGCGCACGGCGCCGAACGGGGCCCGAACGCGGCGCGGACACGCCGTCGAACGCGGCGAGGGCCGGTCGGGAGCAGCGCGCTCCCGACCGGCTCGCCTCCTCCGCCTCCCCGCCCCCGGCGGCCCGGCGGCCCGGCGGCCCGGCGGCCCGGCAGCCCGGCAGCCCGGCGGCCCGGCGGCCCGGCGATCAGTACTCGTCGAAGAACCCGCGCTGCAGCCCCACCGCCTTGCAGGCGTCCGAGGCCGACCGCCCCTTGCCGACCGGCGGGCGCTCCAGCAGGATCCCGCGCGAGCGCGACTCGGCCAGGCTGGTGGCGTACCAGGGCGAGGCCTCGTCGGGGAGGTCGAACCACTGCTTCTCCAGCGCGCAGGTCCGGTGGTCCTGCGGCAGCCGGTCCAGGGCGGGGACGGCGTCCAGCGAGAGGTCGCGGACGTTGCGCAGGTCGATCTGCCCAGTGCGCTCGAAGCGGGCGACGTTCTGCTCGGCGACGATCGCGTCCGGGCCCATCAGCCCGTACACGGCGACGGTCACCATCGCGCTGAGCACCACGGCGCGCGGCAGCCAGGCGGCGCCGGACCGGAGCAGGCCGGCCGTGATCAGCAGCAGGAAGACGACGCCGAGCCAGACCTCGACCACCAGGACCCAGAGCCGCAGCCTGGTCAGCCCGGAGGCGTCGACGTAGAACCACATCCGGCCGAGCGCCGAGGCGACCACGACCAGGGTGAGCAGGCAGAGCGCGCCGAGCAGGAGCCGCGCCAGCCGGCGGTCGCTCTCGGTGCTGCGCGGCGCCCAGCGCTTGGCGACGGCGACCACGACCAGGGTCAGCACGGTGACGGCCATCAGCTGCCAGAAGCCCTGCCGGGCGTACTCGGAGCGGCTCATTCCGGTGTTCTTCATGATCGAGTCCCGGCCGCCGAGCACGACCACGGCCTGGACCAGGGCGAACGCACCGAACATCAGGTTGAGCGCCGCCAGCGGCAGCGCCCACTCCAGGCGCCCGCGCTCGCGGCCCGGGCGGACCACCGTGCGGTCCCAGCGGCGCGGGCCGGCCGCGATGTGGGCGAATCCCAGGGCGGTGACCAGGCCGAGGACGAACAGCAGGAACCGCAGCGGGAGTTCACCGAGGTCCAGGCTGGGGCTGAGGTTCCCCAGGACGTCCGCCATGGCGGCGTCGGCACTGGCGAACAGCCAGCCGAAGACGGTCAGCAGCACGGCGGCCACGACCACCGCCTTGAGCACCGGGACCACCTTGCCGCGGCCGGGGAGGCTGGCGCCGCGCAGACCCTCCCGGGCCCAGCCCAGGCCGGGCACGAGCTGCCAGAGGATGCCGGGCAGGGCGAGCAGCACACCGGCCCACCGGCGGCCGCCGTGCAGGGCCAGCGAGGCCAGGGCGAGCGCGCAGACGGTGGCGAGGGTGGTCGGCCAGCCCGCGTCGGAGAGCGCGGGCACGGCCAGCATGGCCAGCGCGAGCACGCTCCAGAGCACCGTCCACGGGCGCAGCGTCCGGCCCGCCGACCAGGCGGCCAGGCCGGCTCCCACGGCCGCGACCGCGCCGCAGATCAGCAGGTTGACGCCGAGTCCGTCGCCCAGCAGCCAGGCCGTCAGCAGACCGGTCAGCAGGGCGGCGAGCAGCGTCCGGGGCGGGGCCGGGGCCTTGGCCGGCGGGTCGCTCGGGCGCAGCCACTGGAACGGCTGCGGGGCCGGCCGGGCCGGCGGGCGGTACGGATTGGCGGGCCCGGCCGGTCCGCGGTACGGGTCGAAAGCCGCCTGGCCGGCGGTCGCGGCTCCGGGCACGCCGGGCGCGCCGGGCACGCCGACACCGGACGGACCGGGAGCGGCCCCGACCCCGTGGGCCCCCGGCGCGCCAACGCCGGGCCCGCCGGCAACCGGCCCGCCGACGCCAGGCGCGCCCACGCCAGGCGCCCCGCCACCCGACCCGTCGGCAACCGGCCCGCCGGAAGCGGAGACCCCCGGATCGGAAGCACCGGATTCGGACGGCCCGTCGCCCGGTGCGGGCGTGGAAAGACCTGACACGAGTTCCCCCTCAGAGATCGGTGGGCATGCGGAAGCCGCCCTGGGGGCAGTCCGCCGGCAGGCGCCCGGAGCGCCGCGACTGCAGCAGACTGTAGACCATTCTGAACAGGTTCAAAAATGCCGGGGGTGGGGCAGTGACAGGGCGGGGTGAGAGGGGCCACCAGGCCCCCCCCCCGGCCCGAGGGGCGGGGGGCGGGGGACGGAGAGACGGACGGCGAGG
>NZ_JBHXTG010000104.1:0-376 GCF_042677465.1 Kitasatospora sp. NPDC127111 | reverse complement strand
CGTCCCCCCGCGTGGGGGCCCTGCGGGCGCAGGGCCCCGGTCGCGCCTCATATCATAACTTTTATTAAATTTTATTAATTTTAAAAAAATGGGGGGGGGTCCTACTGAAAGGGGGGTCGCACCGCCCCACCTCCTGGCCCCGCCCGGGACATGAGGGCAGGTCAGCGGCTCAGTACGAGCCGTACGGCGAGTACAGCAGGGTGTCCTTCACGGCCGGCCCGAGCCGGCCCGAAGCTCGCCGGCCAGGTGCCGAACGGGGCCACCGCGTTGCCGTACACGTGCGCCCTAGTGTCCTGAGTCTGGAATTCGCTTCAGATATCCGGCGAGGCGTTCGAGGATCTCGTCTGCGGTCTTTGTCCAGACGTACGGCTTCGGG
>NZ_JBHXTG010000103.1:0-26220 GCF_042677465.1 Kitasatospora sp. NPDC127111 | reverse complement strand
GGCCCTCCCCCGGGCGGGGAAGGGCCGACGGCCGTACGACGAAGGGGCGGATCAGACCTGGCCGGCCTTCTCCAGCGCCGCGCAGCAGGTGTTGATCAGCAGGCGGGTGACGACGTAGGGGTCGACGTTCGCGTTCGGGCGACGGTCCTCGATGTAGCCCTTCTGCTCCACCTCGACCTGCCACGGGATGCGGACCGACGCGCCGCGGTTGGAGACGCCGTAGCTGTAGACGTTCCACGGGGCGGTCTCGTGCTTGCCGGTCAGGCGGGACTGGATGTCGTCACCGTACTGGTTGACGTGCTCCAGGACCTTCTCTTGGGAGGCGCCGAGCGACTCGCAGGCGGTGATGATGGCCTCGTAGCCCTCGCGCATCGCCTTGGTGGAGAAGTTGGTGTGGGCACCCGCACCGTTCCAGTCGCCACGGGCCGGCTTGGCGTCCAGGGTGGCGTCGATGCCGAACTCCTCGGCGGTGCGGTACAGCAGGTAGCGGGCGATCCACAGGTCGTCCGAGACGGTCAGGGCGTCGACCGGGCCGATCTGGAACTCCCACTGGCCGGGCATGACCTCGGCGTTGATGCCGCAGATCGCCAGGCCGGCGTCGATGCAGCGGTCGAGGTGCAGCTCGACGATCTCGCGGCCGAAGACCTCCTCGGCGCCGACGCCGCAGTAGTAGCCACCCTGCGGGGCCGGGTAACCGCCCTCGGGGAAGCCCAGCGGGCGGGAGCCCTTGAAGAAGGTGTACTCCTGCTCGATGCCGAAGATCGACTCCTGAGCGGCGTACTTCTCGTCGACCTCGCGCAGCAGGGCGCGGGTGTTGGACTCGTGCGGGGTACCGTCCGTCTCCAGGACCTCGCAGAGGACCAGGATGTGGTCGCCGCCGCGGATCGGGTCCTTGACGACCTTGACCGGCTCGAGCACGCGGTCCGACGCGTGGCCCTCTGCCTGGTTGGTGGAGGAACCGTCGAAGCCCCAGGTGGGGATCTTGTCCGCATTGGCCAGGACGCGAGTCTTGGAACGGAGCTTGGCGGTCGGCTTGGTGCCGTCGATCCAGATGTACTCGGCCTTGATTGCCACGGCGGTGTACCTCGCATTGCTGGGTGGTGGGTGCCCGCGTAGCGTTGCAAGCCGCCGTTTCCCGGTTGTTCCTCTCATGTAACGCCCAGGTGAACCAACCGTCCGCGTCGGCACGGTCACGGTGCGGGAGTGCCGCCGGTGGCACTCCCGCACCGCACGACTGCCGCGCGGCGCCGCCGGGGGCTCCGCTCAGTGCCGCCGGGCGTGGGCGGCCCGGCGGCGGGTGGCCCGGAGCGCACCGCCGCCGACCGCGACCAGGGCGGCCGCGCCCACGGCGAGCGGGCCGGTGGCGCCGCTGCCACCGGTGGCGGCGAGGTTGCCACCGGCCCCGGTGGCGCTCGCGGTGGCGGCGTACGGGGCGGCGGCGCGGCCCGGCGCGCCCGGGGTGGTGTCCACGACGGGCTGGACGGCCGGGGTGCCGCCCGGTCCGGGGGTGGTGGGGGCGGGGGTGGTGGGGGCGGGGGTGGTGGGCGTGGCCGGACCGGACGGCTTCTCGCAGCTCACCGAGGCGACGGTGATCCTCCCGGTGACCTTGGCGACGTTGAGGTCGAGCGGGTTCACCTCGATCCGCACCTCCAGGGCGGAGGCGGCGGCCGTGGTCGAGGTGGTGGTCTGCTTCGAGAACTCCACCGAGACGCTGCCGACCAGCGGCACGTCCACCTTGGTCGGCCCGTACAGGCTGAGGGTGACCGGCTTGCCGAGGACGGTGAGCTTGGCGGGCGCGACCACGTTGGCGGTCGGCTGCCCGTCGACCGGGCAGGTGGCCTCGGAGCTGAGCGCCGCCAGGCCCAGCAGGGTGGTGGCCGGCAGGCCGGGGGCGTGCACGTCGGCGTTGACCAGCTTGACCGAGGCCGCGGTGCCCTTGGCGTCGGCCGTGGTCACCGACCTGCCGACGTCCGCCTTGACCAGGGTGACCGGCCCCTGCTGGTCGACCCCGTCGACCTTGGCGGTGAGCACCGAGCCCTCGCGCTGCGCCGGGGTCTCGACCTTGTTGAGCGCGATGTTCACCGGGACGTCCACCGCCTTGTTCAGCAGGCTGACGTCCAGGGCGAGTTCGGCGGTGACGGCGCGCGCCTTGCCGGGCGACGCGCTGCCGGGCGACGGGCTGCCGGGCGACGCGCTGCCGGGCGACGGGATCGGTTCGGCGGCCCGGACCGGCGGGGCGGTGAGCAGAGTGCAGGCCGCGAGGACGGCGGCTGCAGAAACGATTCGGCGAGAAGACATGGCGGCTCCCCCACAACGGAAATGATGAGCCGCCAGTCTTCTCGAACGCTCCGTCACCCGAGTCGCACGGAACGTCATTTCACCCATTAGGGTGAGGTTGACGCCCCGGGGTGACCGGGCTCTGCTACGTCAGCCGACGCGCTGCGGCAACGCCCGAAGCGCTACGGCAGCCGCCAGTCCACCGGCTGCGCGCCCTGCCGCGCCAGCAGGTCGTTGGCCCGGCTGAACGGCCGCGAACCGAAGAAGCCGCCGTTCGCCGAGTACGGGCTCGGGTGCGCCGACTCGATGGCCGGCACCTCCCCCAACAGGGGGCGCAGATTGCGCGCGTCACGCCCCCAGAGGATCGCCACCAGCGGGCCGCCGCGCGCCACCAGTGCCCGGATCGCCTGCTCGGTGACCTCCTCCCAGCCCTTGCCCCGGTGCGCGGCGGGCTTGCGCGGCGCGGTGGTCAGCGCCCGGTTCAGCAGCAGCACGCCCTGCCGCGTCCACGGCGTGAGGTCCCCGCTGGACGGCTGCGGCAGCCCGAGGTCGTTCCCGTACTCCTGGAAGATGTTGATCAGGCTGGCCGGGATCGGCCGCACCTCCGGCGCCACCGAGAAGCTCAGGCCCACGGCGTGGCCGGGCGTCGGGTACGGGTCCTGCCCGACGATCAGCACCCGCACGTCGGCGAAGGGTTGCTGGAAGGCGCGCAGGACGTTCGGCCCCGAGGGCAGGTACGTGCGGCCGGCGGCCAGCTCGGCGCGGAGGAAGTCGCCCATGGCGGCGACCCGCCCGGCGACCGGCTCCAGCGCGGTGGCCCAGCCGGGTTCGACGATCTCGTTGAGTGGACGCGGTGCCATGGTCGCCACCCTATCGGCCTACACCGACACGCCGTTCACCCGGATGATCATCGTTCCGCAAGCCGGGGGGCGGCCGACGAGGAACCGGCGGGGAACCGAGGAACCGGCGGGGCGCCGACGGGACGCCGCGGACGGTCCCGGCGCCGGACGGGCCCGGCGCCGGACAGGCGCTACCCCACCGGCCGCCCGCGCAGCACCACCAGCCGCGGGTCGGCGAGCACCCGGACGTCGGCGCGCGGGTCCTCGTCGTACACCACGAAGTCGGCCGGCGCGCCCTCCTCCAGGCCCGGCCGGCCCAGCCAGCGGCGCGCGCCCCAGCTGGCCGCCGAGAGCGCCTCGGCCGGGGTCAGCCCGGCCTTCACCAGCTCGGCCACCTCGTCCGCGACCAGGCCGTGCGCGAGCGAGCCGCCCGCGTCCGTGCCGACGTAGACCGGGATGCCCGCGTCGTGCGCGGCGCCCACCGTGTCGTACCGACGCTCGTGCAGCCGTCGCATGTGCGCGGACCAGGCCGGGAACTTGGCCTCGCCCCCGGCCGCCAGGCCCGGGAAGGTGGCGATGTTGACCAGCGTCGGGACGATCGCGACGCCGCGCTCGGCGAAGACCGGGATCAGCTCCTCGGTCAGCCCGGTGGCGTGCTCGACGCAGTCGATGCCGGCCGCCAGCAGGTCGGGCAGCGACTCGGCCGCGAAGCAGTGCGCCGTGACCCGCGCGCCCTCCTCGTGCGCCGCCGCGATCGCCTCGGCGAGCGCGTCCCCGGGCCAGCAGGCGGTCAGGTCGCCGCGCTCGCGGTCGATCCAGTCGCCGACCAGCTTCACCCAGCCGTCGCCGCGCCGGGCCTCGGCCCGGACGTAGGCGGCGAGGTCGCCGGGCTCGATCTCGTGCGCGTAGTTGCGGATGTAGCGGCGGGTGCGGGCGATGTGCCGGCCGGCCCGGATGATCCGGGGCAGGTCCTCGCGCTCGTCGATCCAGCGGGTGTCCGCGGCCGAGCCGGCGTCGCGGATCAGCAGGGTGCCGGCGTCACGATCGGTGACCGCCTGCTTCTCGCTGGTCTCCGCGTCGACAGCGCCGTGCGCGTCCAGGCCGACGTGGCAGTGCGCGTCCACCAGACCGGGCAGCACCCAGCCGGACACCGTCCGGACGTCGTCCGCGCCCGGCGGGCGGGTGAAGCTCACCCGGCCGTCCACGACCCAGAGTTCGTCCCGGACGTCCTCCGGGCCGACGAGTACCCGACCCCGGACGTGCAGCACCGCAGCATCGCTCATGGCCCGCACTCTACCGACGCGGATGCCGCCCGTGAGCGGCGGAAGTGCGGGCGACTCGTTCCGGTACCCACCATTCCGTCGCGCGAAGGGCCGAAGACGTGAGCGAGCGAAGAGGAGCGGCCCCCGTCGAGCACGGGGGCCGCTCCGTCCGAAGTGTTCCCGGGCCGGCTCAGTGCCCGCCCGCCTCCACCACCTCGACGCCGCGGATGTTCCGTTCGATCTCCTCCACCGGCAGCGCGACCGCCAGGGCCCAGTAGTAGATCACCAGGGAGAACACCACCACGACGAGGATGTCCCACCAGAGCGGCAGATTGCCCTGGGCCCCCTCGCCGAAGGAGCCCTGCCAGGAGATCAGGCCCATGCCGACCAGGTAGACCGGCAGCCACTGCCCGGCCTTGAAGTCCATCCGGGGCGCGTTCGGCACGCCCTTCGAGACCGCGTACGCGGAGTACCCGCCGAGCAGCAGGTAGCCGATCAGGATCGCCAGGCCCAGCCGCCACAGGGTGTCCCAGCCGGCCCAGAAGATGACCAGGCTCGCCACCGCGAAGGCGATCGGCGAGATGATCGTGCCGGCGGGCAGGTGGTACGAGCGCTCCAGCGCGGGCAGCCGCTTGCGCAGCACGCCGAAGGCCAGCGGCGCGCCCGCGTACATCAGCACGACGGCGGAGGTGATGAAGCCGACCAGCCGCTGCCAGCTGGGGAACGGCAGGAAGCAGAGCACGCCCGCGACCCAGGCGATGATCAGGCCGAGCCAGGGCACCGAGCGCTTGTCGGTGAACTGCAGGGTCTGCGGCGCGTAGCCGTTGCGGCTCAGGCCGTAGGTGACGCGCGAGCTCGAGGTGATGTAGACGAGCCCGGTGCCGGCGGGCGAGATGATCGCGTCGATGCGGAGGACGGTGGCCAGCCAGCCGAGGCCGATCAGCGTCGAGAGGCCCGCGAACGGTCCGCTGATGCCCGGGTAGTCGAGGGCGCTCCAGCCGCCCGCGATGGTCTCCGGCGGCAGGGCGCCGATGAACACCACCTGGAGCAGGACGTAGATCAGCGTGCCGATCACCACCGACCCGAGGACGGCCCGCGGGATGTCCCGCCGTGGGTTGCGGCTCTCGCCCGCCCACTGGATGGCCTGCTCGAAGCCGAGCAGGGCGAAGATCACCCCGCTGGTGCTGATCGCCGCGAGCACGCCCTTGGCGCCGTCCGGCGCGAACCCGTGGTCGCTGAAGTTGGAGCCGTGGAACTCGGTGAACCCGAGGACGAAGATCGCCAGGATCGGGACGAAGACCTTCCACACGGTGGCCACGCTGTTGGTGTGCGCGAGGAGGCGGACGCCCAGGAAGTTGATCGCCACGAAGGCGCCGAGCAGGGCGGCCGCGACCACGAAGCCTTCGGCGGTCAGCGTCTGGTTCGGGTTCAGCAGGCCGTTCGCCCAGGTCCAGTGCTGGGCGTAGTTGATCATCGCCTGGACTTCGATCGGCGCGATGGTCGCCGCCTGCAGCCAGGTGAACCAGCCGAACGACATCCCCGCGAACCCGCCGAACGCGTAGTGCGGGTACCGCGCCGTCCCGCCCGCCACCGGGAACAGCCCGCCCAGTTCGGCGTGGACCAGCGCCAGCAGGATGATCGCCACCGCGCCGACGCCCCACGAGACCAGCGCCGCGGGGCCCGCCGCGACCGCCGCCTTCTCGGCCCCGAACAGCCAGCCCGACCCGATGATCGCCCCGACCGAGGCCCAGAGGAGCCCGATCACCCCGACTTCCCGTTTCAGCCCGGTATGCCCCGATGCAGCCGGGGTCTCAGTCGTGGGGTGAGCCATGCCAAGCCGCCTCTCACGTCAGGGAAGTCCACCCCGACAGTGCCCCAGCCACCACCACTCCCCCGCGCCGAAACGCCCCGAGCCCCACCCACCTCACCCGATCGGCCGCACCGCGCGCCCGGCGCCGCCCGGTCCCGGCACAGTTCCTCCGGCGTTCACCCGGGGGGCACGCGGAACTCACCGGGGGACGGCAGGCTGCGGGCGGGGTGAAGTTGGCTATACAACTTGATCCGGGACGCTGCCGAGGAGGAGACCCATGACCGAGCTGCCGCCGTACTGGCTGCGCGACAACTGCCCGTGCACCGAGTGCCGGGATCCGCGGAACGGGCAGAAGCTGTTCCAGATCGGCGACCTGCCGGAGGGGCTGACGGTCGCGGCGCGGGTGGAGATCGGGGGGAGGCTGGAGGTGCTCTGGTCGGACGGGCACCGGTCGCGGTACCCGCTGGAGTGGCTCGACGACCCGGGCGAGGGCGACGGGCGGACGGAGGAGGGGAAGCGGCTCTGGGTGGCGGCGGACTTCGCGCGGGGGCTCCCGGAGGCGGGGTGGGAGGCGTACCTGGGCGACCCCGCCGAGCGGGCCGCGGTGCTGGGCGCCGTACGGCGCAGCGGGTTCGCGGTGCTGCGCGGGGTGCCGGCCGTGGAGCGGCAGGTCCTGGAGGTGGCCGGGAGCTTCGGGTACGTGCGGGTCACCAACTACGGGGAGCTGTTCGACGTCCGGGTCGAGCCGGACCCGAACAACCTGGCGTTCACGAGCGCGGCCGTCACCCCGCACACGGACAACCCGTACCGGGACCCGGTGCCGACGCTCCAGCTGCTGCACTGCCTGGAGAACTCGGCGACCGGCGGGGACTCCGGGCTGGTGGACGGGTTCAAGGCGGCGGCGGTGCTGCGGGAGGAGGCGCCCGCGGAGTTCGCGACCCTGACCCGCACTCCGGTGCCGTTCGTCTTCCGTGACCGCCGGACCGAACTGCGCGCCGACCGGCCGCTGATCGAGGTGGACGCGCGCGGCCGGATCCGGGAGGTGCGGTTCAACAACCGGTCGATCGGGACGCTGCGCGGCACCTCCGAGGAGCTCGCCGCCTTCTACGCCGCGTACCGGCGCTTCGCCGCGATCACGCTGCGGCCGGAGCTGCGGCTCACCTTCCGGCTCGACCGCGGCGACTGCCTGGTCTTCGACAACACCCGCCTCCTGCACGCCCGTACGGCGTTCGAGCAGGACGGCCGGCGCCACCTCCAGGGCTGCTACGCCGACCTGGACTCGCTGAGCAGCACCCTCGCCGTGCTGCACCGCCGCTCCGCCGCGCTGGACGCGATCGCCGGGCTGTTCGCGGGCGAGGGCGCCGGCGAGTACCTGGGCGAGGAGGTCACCATGGCCGAGCACATGCTGCAGGCCGGCGCGGCCGCCGAGGCGGCGGGGGCGCCGGCGCACCTGGTGGCCGCCGCGCTGCTGCACGACGTCGGCCACTTCCTCGACGAGCACGGCCGGGGGACCACGCACGGCAAGGACCTGATGCGGGGGCAGGACAACCGGCACAGCGCCACCGGGGCCGACTGGCTGGCGCAGTGGTTCGGCCCGGAGGTCACCGAGCCGGTCCGGCTGCACGTGGCCGCCAAGCGGTACCTGTGCGCGGTCGAGCCGGGCTACCGGGAGCGGCTGTCCGCAGCGTCCGAGTACACCCTGAACGTCCAGGGCGGCCCGATGGACGAGCGGCGGGCCGCCGCCTTCGCCGCCCTCCCGGGAGCGGCCGACGCGGTGGCGGTGCGCCGCTGGGACGAGCGGGCGAAGACGGCCGGTGCCGCGACGCCGGACTTCGAGCACTACCGCCCGCTGCTCACCGCCCTGATGCGCTGAGTCGCGCCCGAGCGCGCGGGGCACGCCCGGGAGGCGGGTCAGTCCCCCTCCCGGGCGTGCCGGGAGAGTGCCGAGGTGGCGAGCGAGTTGTGCACGCTGAAGGCCACCGTCCCCGGCAGGTAGCGGTCCTGGGACCACTCCACCGGGGTGCCGGTCGGATCCGTGGTCCGGCGCCGTTCGCGCAGCAGCGGGCCGCCGCGGCGGCAGCCGAGCAGGCGGGCGTCCTCCGCGTTGGCGGCGACGACGTCGATGGTGTGGTCGGCGTCGGTGAACAGGATGCCGTGCTCGCGCAGCACCTCGGTGTGCGAGACGACGTCCGGCGGCAGCTGGGCGACGATCTCGCCGACCCGCGGCGGGTAGACGGTGCGCTCGACCATCACCGGCGTGCCGGAGAGGGTGCGGAGACGGACCGTCACGTACACCTCGGAGCCGGGCTCCAGGCGCAGCTGCTCGCGCTCGGCGGCGTCGGCCGGGCGGCGGACCAGCGAGTCCAGGATGCCGCCGGGCTCCTCGCCCATCGAGTACGCCCAGTGCGTGAAGCTGAGCAGTTCGGAGAAGCTCTGCACCCGGGCGGTGCCGAGCACCACCCGCCGGGTGCCGCGCCGGGAGGTGACCAGTCCGTCCGAGCGCAGCACCGCCAGGGCCTGGCGGACGGTGCCGCGCGAGACCCCGTACTGCTCGGCCAGTGCGCCCTCGGCGGGCAGCCGGCCGGCCTCGCCGTACGCACCGGTGGTGATCGCCTCGCGCAGGTCGGCGGCCACCTGGCGGTAGAGCGTGCCGGCGGCGCGGTCCGTTCCCGCGGCACCGGCCGAACCGGCCGCGGGGGCAGCCGGAGTGGAGGCAGCGGGGGCCTCGGGGCGGTCGGGCTCCAGTGCCACGTCAGTCAATGTCCCTCCTGGGGCGGTGTCCTGCGCAGCCGTACCGGCGCGGACAGCCCGACCTTATCCCGCTGCGCGTTCGAAGCATCGCACCCGCGGGATCGCTCGCCGATGGCCTGATTCGACCGTTCCCGCAGCCGACTCCGGTTCCGGGCCGTCCGTTCACCTTCCCGTCACCGGGCTCCGGCGTACTTACCCCCGTCAGCGAAGTTGGCTAGTCAACTCGGGCGCTCCCGAACGGCCACCCGCTCGACCCGACCCTCGCAACGAAGCACCTCGCGCATCACCCCCCTCGCAGCACCCTCCTTTCGCACCGCCCCCTTCGCAGCACCCCCCGATCAGGAGACTGACCCGTGACCGTGCACCGTGCCCGCGCCGCCGCCTTCGCGGCCGTTCTGACCGCTGCCGCGCTCTCCCTCACCGCCTGCGGCTCCGCCGGTTCGTCCGCCAAGGCCGGCGACGCCGCCAAGGCCGGCGCCAAGGACGCCAAGGACGCCACCTCGGCCGCCGACTTCGGCGGCCTGGACGCCCTCGTCGCCGCGGCCAAGAAGGAGGGCAAGCTGCACGTCATCACGCTGCCCAAGGACTGGGCCAACTACGGCAAGATCATGGACTCGTTCAAGGCCAAGTACGGCATCGAGATCGAGGACGAGAACCCGGACGGCTCCAGCCAGGACGAGATCAACGCGATCACCTCCCGCAAGGGCCAGGACCGCGCCCCCGACGTGGTCGACCTGGGCAGCGCCTTCGCCCTCCAGGCGGTCAAGGACGGCCTGCTCGCCCCCTACAAGGTGGCCGCCTTCGACAAGGTGCCGGACACCATGAAGGACCCGGCCGGTGCCCGCGTCAACGACTACGGCGGCTACATCTCCATCGGCTGCGACGCCAAGAAGATCGCCAACTGCCCGAAGACCTTCGCCGACCTGCTCAAGCCCGAGTACAAGGGCCAGGTCGCGCTCAACGGCAACCCGACCAAGTCCGGCTCCGCCTTCGGCGGCGTCTACGCGGCCGCGCTCGCCAACGGCGGCTCGCTGGACAACATCCAGCCCGGCATCGACTTCTTCGGCAAGCTGAAGGCCTCCGGCAACTTCAACCCCGTCGAGTCCACCCCGGCCACCATCGAGAAGGGCGAGACCCCGATCTCGATCGACTGGTCCTACCTGAACGCCGGCTACACCGACGAGTTCAAGGACAAGGGCGTCGACTGGAAGGTCTCCGTCCCCGGCGACGGCAGCTACGCCCAGTTCTACAACCAGGGCATCAACAAGTGGGCCCCGCACCCGGCGGCCGCCCGCCTGTGGCAGGAGTACCTGTTCAGCGCCGAGGGCCAGAACCTCTTCCTCGGCGGCTACGCCACCCCCGCCACCTTCGACGCGCTGAAGAAGGACGGCACCCTGGACGCCGCGGCCGCCGCCAAGCTGCCGACCGTCGAGAAGCCGTTCACCACCTTCCCGACCCAGGACCAGATCACGGCCGCCAAGAAGGTCGTCACCGAGAACTGGACCAAGGCCATCGCGGGCTGACGATCAGCCACCCCGGCAACGATCGACGGCACAACTCGAACGGGCTGATCCCACTCATGACCACGGCTCCCACCCCGGTGCCGACCACCCCCGCCGCCACCGACCTCGGTGGCGGCGCGGGGGCGTCCGCCACCGCCACCCACACCACCCCCACCCCCCGCCGGCGCACCCGCCGGCGCACCGGCGGCGCCTCCTGGCTCGCCACCGTGCCGCTCTTCCTGTTCTTCGCGATCGGCTTCGGCCTGCCCGCCGTCGCCATCGTGATCGGCGCCTTCACGACCTCCAGCGACGCGGAGGGCGGCGGCGGCCAGTTCACCTTCGACAACCTCACCGCCTCCGTCCAGGGCGCGTACTGGACGGCGATGCTCAGCAGCCTCAAGCTGTCCGCGCTCACCGCGCTGCTCGCCACCGTGATCGGCCTGCCCGTCGCCCAGGCCGTGGTGACCTCCCGGCACACCTGGCTGCGCCAGGCCGTGCTGACCGCCTCCGGCGTGCTCGCCAACTTCGGCGGCCTGCCGCTCGCCTTCGCGTTCGTCGCCACCCTCGGCAACGCGGGCGAGGTCACCAAGCTGCTGCACCTGACCGACCACGGCTGGACGCTCTACTCCTTCACCGGCCTCACCATCGTCTACCTGTACTTCCTCGTCCCGCTGATGGTGCTCACCATCACCCCCGCCCTGGACGGCCTGCGGGTGCAGTGGCGCGAGGCGGCCCACAACAACCGGGCCACCACCGTCCAGTACTGGCGCCACGTCGCCCTGCCGATCCTGCTGCCCTCGCTGCTCGGCGGCTTCGTGCTGCTCTTCGGCAGCGCCTTCGCCGCGTACGCCACCGCCGCGGCCATGGTCGGCGCGACCGTCCCGCTGGTCAGCCGCTCGATCGCGGACGCGCTCTCCGGCAACGTGCTGGTCGGGCAGGGCAACCTCGCCCTCGCCCTCAGCCTCGACATGATCGTGGTGGCCGTCCTGGTGATGGCCGTGTACCTCCCCCTCCAGCGCCGGAGTGCCCGATGGCTCAGCTGACCTCCGCCCGTACCGGCCCGAAGGCCCGCACCTCCGGCCGCGGCAACCCGCCGCGCCGCAAGGTGCGCTGGTGGCGCGGCGCCGTCCTGCTGCTGGCCGGCGTCTACTTCCTCGTGCCGCTCGCCGCCGCCGGGTACTTCTCCGTCGACGACCCGAAGGGCTTCTCCTTCGAGGCGTACACCGGCCTGCTGAGCGCCCCCGGCTTCCTGGACAGCCTCTGGCTCACCCTGGGGCTCGCCGTCGTCACCGTCCTGGTGCTGCTGCTCCTGCTGGTGCCCGCCCTGATCGCGGTCCGGCTCGGCTCGCCGAGGCTGCGCCCGGTGATCGACGTGCTCTGCACCCTGCCGCTGGTCGTCCCGCCCGTCGCGCTGACCGCCGGCCTGATCGGCGTGCTCCGCTGGGGCCCGGACCACCTGATGGACACGCCGTTCTTCCAGACCTTCGTGTTCGTCCAGGACCCGGACTTCCCGCTGGTCCTGGTGATCGCCTACGTGCTGATGTCGCTCCCGCTCGCCTACCGGGCCGTCGACGCCGGTCTGCGCGCGGTGGACGTGCGCACCCTGGTCGAGGCCGCCCGCAACTGCGGCGCGGGCTGGCCGCGCGCGGTGTTCACCGTCGTGCTGCCCAACCTGCGCGGCGCGCTGCTGAACGCCTCCTTCCTGACCCTGGCGCTGGTGCTCGGCGAGTTCACCGCCGCCTCGATCCTCGGCTACCAGCCCTTCCCCGTGTGGATCTACTCGGTCGGCAACAGCCAGGCCCACATGTCGGTCGCGGTCTCCATCCTGAGCCTGCTGATCACCTGGCTGCTGCTGCTCCTGCTGGCCACCGTCGGCCGCGAGCGCCGCCACCGGACCACCACCTCCTGAAACCCCCGGAGTTGCCCACCATGACCACGGTTACCGCCCCCGTCGCCGACGTCCCCCTCGCTCCCGGCGGCGCGACCGTCGAATTCCGCGGCCTGCGCCGCTCGTTCGGCGCCACCACCGCCCTGGACGGCCTCGACCTGACCGTCCACCCGGGCGAACTCCTCGCCCTGCTCGGCCCGTCCGGCTGCGGCAAGACCACCGCGCTGCGCATCCTGGCCGGCTTCGAGCAGCGCGACTCCGGCCAGGTGCTGGTGGACGGCGCCGACATCACCGCGATCCCCGCGCACAAGCGCGACGCCGGCATGGTGTTCCAGTCGTACAGCCTCTTCCCGCACCTGACCGCCGCCGACAACGTCGCCTTCGGCCTGCGGATGCGCGGCACCGGCAAGGCCGAACGCCGCCGCCGCGCCCACGAGCTGCTGGAACTGGTCGGTCTGCCGCAGCACGCCGACCGCTACCCGCACCAGATGTCCGGCGGCCAGCAGCAGCGCATCGCGCTCGCCCGCGCGCTCGCCCTGCAGCCGCGCGTGCTGCTCCTCGACGAGCCGCTGTCCGCGCTCGACGCCAAGGTCCGGCTCTCGCTGCGCGAGGAGATCCGGCGCCTGCAGCAGGAGCTGGGGATCACCACGCTGTTCGTCACCCACGACCAGGAGGAGGCGCTCTCGATGGCCGACCGGGTCGCGGTGCTGCGCGCCGGCCGGCTGGAGCAGTGCGCCACCCCGTCCCAGCTGTACGCCCGTCCGGCGACCGCCTTCGTCGCCGAGTTCGTCGGCACGATGAGCCGGATCCCGTGCGTGCGGGTCGGAGACGCCGTGGAGGTGCTCGGCCGCCGCCACGCCGTGGACGGGACGACGCCGGCCGTCGGCTCGCTCGAAGTCCTGGTCCGGCCGGAGAACGTGCTCCTGGCACCCGCGCAGGACGGCCCGGCGCTGGTCGTCTCCGCGTCCTTCCTGGGCGCCGTCACCCGCCTCACCGTCCGGCTCGACGACGGCACCGAGGTCAAGGCCGACCTGCCGACCGAGGCCGCCGCCGCCCTGCCGATCGGTTCGCGCGCCGCACTGGCGCTCCCGGAGCGTCCGGTCCTGGTGGACCGTCGTACGGTCTGAACCGCCTCTTGACGAACCACCGAAGGTACCGCCATGCCTGCTGATTCCCCTTTGCCCGCCGCCGTCCTCTTCGACATGGACGGCACCCTCGTCGACACCGAGCACCTCTGGTGGCAGGCCGCCGCCGAACTCGCCGACGAGCTGCACCACTCCCTCACCGACCAGGACGCCCCCGAGGTGCTCGGCCGGGCCGTCGAGCACACCGCCGCCCACCTGCACCGGGTCAGCGGCACCGAGCTCAGCGAGGCCGAGCTCGCCGACCGGCTCGGCGAGTCCTTCTTCGGCAAGGTCGCGGCCGAGACCGTCCCGCGGCCGGGCGCGCTCGCCCTGCTCGCCGAACTGCGGGACGCCCGGGTGCCCACCGCGCTCGTCTCGGCCTCGCCGCGCCGGGTGGTCGACCTGGTGCTCGGCACCATCGGCCGCGACTGGTTCGCGGTCACCCTCGCCGCCGAGGACACCCCGCGCACCAAGCCCGCCCCCGACCCCTACCTCGCCGCCGCCGAGCGGCTCGGCGTGGACCCGGCCGCGTGCGTCGCCGTCGAGGACACCCCGACCGGCGTCGCCTCCGCCACCGCGGCCGGCTGCGCGGTGCTCGCCGTGCCGTCCAGCGACGCGGCCATCCCCGACGGGTCCCGGGTCACCCTGCTGGACAGCCTGGAGCGGGCCGACCTCGCCCTCCTCGGGAGGCTCTCCACCGCGCCCGGGGTTTGATGTCCCCCATGCCCTACGTACTCCTCGCCCTGGCGATCCTCAGCGAAGTCTGCGCCACCAGCTGCCTGAAACTCACGGACGGCTTCAGCCGGCTCTGGCCCAGCGTGGGCGTGGCCGTCGGCTACGTGCTCTCCTTCGTGCTGCTCGGCCGCGCCCTGAAGCACATCCCGGTGTCGGTCGCGTACGCCGTGTGGTCCGGCGCCGGGACGGCCGCGGTGGCCGGCATCGGCGTGGTCGCCTTCGGCGAGTCGCTGGGGCGGCTGCAGTGGCTGGGGATCGCCCTGGTGATCGTCGGCGTGGTGGTGCTCAACCTGCGCGGCAGCCACTGACGCGGGTGCCGGGCGGTGCGGGTGCCGCCCGGCACACCCCGCCCGGGTGGGCGAGGGTCGTCAGGAGGCGATCGGCCCGAGGGGGGTGCCGCCCGAGGCGTCGCCCGCGAGTCCGGAACGCCGCGAACGACAAGCTGTTCCCGAAGGAGGTGGGCGAGGCCGGCGCCCACGATCTGGCTCCGCATTCCGTCGAGGGCCACTTCCGCGCCTGGGAGCGGACCTTGGGACTGAACCCGCCCAGAACAGCGATCGCGGAAGATCTTTCGGACATTGATAGCGTGGTCTCCGAGATCAAGCGGGAGCTGCGGCGGAACGGGGGGAAGCTCAGGTGACAGGTGGTCCGTCGCGCGTCGTACTGGACCGCCTGAGAGCGGTCGAGTGGAGCAACCGGGACGGCGCGCACGACCATGCCGGCTCCCGGGCCGCCCTGATGCGCGAGCGCGGCGGCGGCTTCCACGTCGGGGAGTACATCGACCTCGACGGCATCTCCGTCCCCCTGGGCCGGCTGTCCGACCACCTCTCGGACACCCCCGTCGTCGCGCTCGACGCCGTCGCGCTCGACGCCTTGGACACCTCGGCCACCGCGGACACCGGCAGGTGAACGAACCGGCTCCCGCGCCGGACGCGCCCCGCGCCACCGCGGACCGGATCAGGGCGATCGAGTGGCGGGCGTTCGAGCGGGCCGATGCGCACGTCTTCTCGCGGGCGGCCCTCCTGGAGGAGTACTTCCGGCGGGCCGCACTCTGGCTCGACGCCCACGGCGAGCCCGCATGGTGGCCGTTCTTCGACCTCGCCGCCGTGGTCGCCCCCTCGGTGCGCGCGGATCCGGCGCTGATCGCGGAGGTCGAGGGCTTCATCGACGAGCACGTCGCCAACCCGCACGTCCTCACCGGCTCGGTCGCCGCCGTCCACTGGGCGGCTCTCCGTGAAGCGCGGGGCGTCCGACTCGACGATCCGCCCGACCCGTTCGAGCCGCTGATCCGCTTCTACGAGCGGGGCGGCATCGCCTTCCGGCTGGAGAACGGCTTCGTCGACCTCGGCGTGGTGATGGTTCCGCGCGGCAACTGGCGTCAGCACCTGGCCCCGACGCCCGTCGTCGAACTGGACGACCGGGTGCTCGACACGGTGGACGCGGAAGGCTGGGCGCGGTTGCGCGAGCGGATGGCGCGCCGCTGACCGTGCCGGCACGTGAAGATCCGGCGTACCGGCGGACGTGACGAACGGTCACCCGTCACGCCACGGGCGGGGAGGCGCTCCCTCTCGCGTCCCCGCCCACCCCGCCGGCCCTCGTGGCCGGCCCGCGTGCTCAGCCCGCGAGCAGCCCGGGCAGGTCGGCGACCGACTTCAGCACGTGCGTCGCCCCGTCCGCCCGGAGCCGGGCCTCGTCGTGGGCGCCGGTGAGGACGCCGGCGACCACCGAGGCGCCGGCCCGGGAGCCGGTCAGCATGTCGTAGCCGGTGTCCCCGGCGACCGCGATCTGGCGGACCGAGTCGGTCCCGGTGCGCAGCAGCGCGGTGAGCGCCAGGTCGGGGTAGGGGCGGCCGCGGCCGGCCTCGGCGGGGCAGAGCGTGAGGTCGGCGACCGACTCCCAGCCGAGCGCGCGCAGGATGCGGTCCTGGGTGGCCCGGGAGAAGCCGGTGGTGAGGACCACCTTCCGGCCCTGGCCGCGGAGTTCGGCGATGGCCTCGGCCGCGCCGGGCAGCGCGGCGCAGTGCCCGGCGTCGACCAGGTCGTGGTAGGCGGCCTCGAAGGCGGCGTTGGCGGCCTGGGCCTTCTCCTCGGCGCCGAACAGGTGCCGGAAGACGGAGATCTTGGACTCGCCCATGGTGGCCCGGACGTGCTCCAGCATGCGGGCCTGCTCCGGGCTGCCCGCCTCGACGCCGAGCGAGCCGGCGGCGGCCCGGAAGGCCCGCTCGACCAGGCCGTCGTCGGCCACGGTGGTCCCGGCCATGTCGAGCACGATCAGACGGATGTCCAGCGACATGTTCAACTCCTCCTAGAGGTTCGCGAGTTCGGCGGTGGTCTCGGCGATGGCGGGCGAGCACGTCATGCCCCGGCCGCCGGGGCCGGTGACCAGCCAGACGGCGTCGCGGACCCGCTCCCGATGGACGACCCGGGTGGTGTCGACGCACTGCGCGTACACCCCGGCCCAGCGGCGGCGCACCCGGGGCAGCGGCCGGCCGAGCAACTCCTCGGCCACGCCGACGAGGTGGTCGTACGGGTCCTCGACCACGTCGAAGCCGAACGGCTGGTCGTACTCGTGGGTGTCCCCGATGGTGAGCCCGCCGTCGCGGCGCTGGACCATCAGCAGCTGCATCCCGTGCTCGGCGGCGACCGGCGGCTGCGGCTGCGCGTCCCGGAGCCGCTCCAGCGCGTCGCCGGCGAAGGCGGGGTAGTAGCGGAAGCTGTCGCCGTCCGCGACCGAGGTGGTCAGCGGTTCGTCCAGCGGATCGGTCTGCATCATCTGCAACCGGACGCGGCGGACCGGCAGTTCGGGTGCCAGCTCGCGCACCAGGCCGCCCAGCCAGGCGCCGGTGCAGAGCACGACGAGGTCGCCGGTGTGGACGTCGCCGTGGTCGTCGCGGACGGCGTTCTCGCCGATCACCTCGCGGACCTCGCGGCCGGGCAGGAAGGTGTAGCGGCCGGTGGCCCGCAGGGCGGCGCGCAGCGCGGGCTGGGCGGCGCGCGGTTCGACGGCGGCGTCGCACTCGCACCACAGGGCGCCGAGCAGCTTGCCGCACAGGGCGGGGTTGGCGGCCCGGGTCTCCTCCGCGTCGAGCAGCCGGTAGCCGCGGGCGGCGGCGTCGGGCAGCGTCAACACCTGCTCGGCGACGGCGAGTTCGGCCTCGGTGCGGAGCGCGGTGAGCGAGCCGTTGGCCCGGAAGCCGAGGTCGGGCACCTGCGCGCCGATCCGCTCCCACAGTTCGCGGGCCCGCAGCGCGGTGTCCAGCTCCTCGCCCCCGGCCCGGCCGCTGACCCAGACCAGCCCGAAGTTGCGCACGGAGGCGCCGCGCGCCTCGCTCTCGCGCTCCAGGTGGACGACCTCGTGGCCGCGCTCGACGGCCTGCCAGGCGTGCATGGTGCCGAGCACGCCTGCTCCTACGACGATGACTCTCATGCGGCCAGGCTGGTGCCGCGAGGTGGCCGCCAGGGGTCCGGCTCCGGTCCCGCAGGTGAACCGACCGAAAAGTTGTACAGACAACCTGGTGGGCAAAGCCGGACGGCGGTCAGCGCACCACGGACGCCCGCAGGTAGTTGCGCCGCCCGAAGTGCGGCTCGTCCACGGCGGTCAGCTCCTCCACCTGGAACCGGTACAGCGCCGCGGCGCCGGCCCCGGCCAGGAACTGCCGCCGCACCTCCTCGTCCTGCCCGAACGACGGGTACCGCCCCTGGTAGGCGGCGAACGCGGCCTCCGCCTGGCGCCCCCACGCCTCCCCCGCGCTGCCGGTCAGCTGGACGCCGCGCAGCTGCTCGCCGAAGGCCGGCGGCGGCAGGAAGACGGTGGCCGCCGCCCGGGCCTCCTCGGCCAGGTGGTGGCTGTGCCGGGTGGCGCGCTCGCTGACGAAGTAGAGGACGAGGTCGTCGTCGTACGCGAAGAAGGCCAGGTTGGCGTGCGGGCCGTGCTCGTGGCCGGCGGTGGCCAGGGTGAGCACCATGGCCTCGGCGAGCAGCCCCTCCACCCCCTTGCGGAGCTCCTCCGCGGGCCAGTCCCCCTGGCTGACGTCGAGTCGGTACGGCATGGGCAGCACTCCCCTCCACGGGCACGCCCGGGCGCCGCGGCGCCCCGGCACGACTGAGCCGGGCGGGCGCCCCGGTCCCCGGGGCCCGCGCCCGGCTCACATGCTGCCCCCGCCGCCCCGGCCGGACAAGGGCCACGGCGGCCCGACGCCGTCGGCGCCGCGGGGCACCACCACCGGTGCCCCGGTCCCGGACCTCAGCGCCGCTGCGCCTCCAGCGGCGCGCGCCCGCCCGCCGCGGCGACGGCGCCCGGACCGAGCAGCGGGCGCAGCGCACCGTCGCGGGCCCGCCGGACCAGCGGCGCGGCCAGCCCGGCGGCCGGCGACAGCAGGACCGCCACCAGCACGCCGACCACCGCGCCGACCAGGACGTCGTGCGGGTAGTGGACGCCCACCCAGACCCGGGAGGCGCCCATCAGCACCGCGGCGATCCCCGCGATCCGGCCGAGCCGCCGGTCGGCGCACCACAGCGCGGCCGCGGCGGCGAACGCGACCACCGTGTGGTTGCTCGGGAAGGACCAGTCGCCGGCACCCGGGCAGGCCTCCAGCGTGCCGCGCAGGCCCAGCTGCGCACAGGGCCGGATCTCCTCCACCAGGCTCTTGAAGAAGGAGTTCACGGCGTACGCGACGAGCACGATCAGCGGGGAGGCCAGCACCCGGGCCATCACGGCCGGGCCCGCGCCGCGCGCCCGCCACCACGCGACGGTCATCAGGACGGCGAACAGGGCGAGGCCGACCGCCGACCACACCTTGACCAGCTGGTCCAGCCAGTACGGCGCGGCGTCCGCCCATCCGACCACCCGCCGGTACAGGCCGCCGTCGATGCCGCTGCCGTCGTACACCGCGAGGGCGCGGGAGGGCGTCATCGGTCGTCACCGCCGTGGCGGCGGGCCTTCCGGGCGCGGAACACTTCAAGAACAATCGGGATCACGGAGACAAGTACTACCAGACCCACGACGGGGAGCAGGTACTGGTCGATTCCGGGCACCGACGAGCCGAGCGCGTAGCCGGCCAGCACCACGCCGACCGTCCACAGCGCACCGCCCGCGACCTGCCAGAAGGTGAACGGGCGGACCGGCACGTCCAGCACGCCGCAGAGCGGGTTCAGCACCGTCCGGACCACCGGGATGAACCGGGCGAGCACGATCGCCTTGCCGTGACCGTACTTGGCGAGCAGTTCCTCGGCCCGCACGACGCCGTGCCGCAGGCTCCTCCGTTCGGAGCGGAGCAGCAGCGCCCGTCCGCCGCGCCGGCCGAGCAGGTAGCCGACCTGGGCCCCGGCCAGCGCGCCGACCAGGGCGGCCGGGATCACCTGGTAGAGCTCCAGCTGGGGGCCCTTGGTGGTGCCGGGGACGCAGAGCAGGCCGGCGGTGAACAGCAGCGAGTCGCCGGGCAGGAAGAACCCGATCAGCAGCCCGGTCTCGGCGAAGAGCACGACGGCGATGCCGAGCGCGCCGAAGGACGCGAGCAGGGACGAGGCGTCCAGCAGGTTCACCGCGAGCGGGTGAACGGCCGCATCGGCCGGGGACTGGAGCAAAGCTGGCGGACCTCCCGTACGTCGGGGCGGCACCAGCGGAGCACGCCCGAACCGTCTACAGTGACGTAGACGGTCGACATGACTGTAGACGAATCCGGGAGGAACCGCCGCGATGTCCGACGTACCGTCCGCCCGTCGGCCCGCCGGGGAGCTGGAGGCCGAGGTGCTGGCCACCCTCTGGGCCGCGCACCGGCCGCTGACGCCGCAGGACGTCCAGGCGGCCCTCGGCGACGACCTCGCCCGGACCACCGTCGCCACGATCCTCGCCCGGCTGCACGAGAAGGGCACGGTGGAACGCACCCGCGCGGGGCGCGCCTACGCCTACACCCCGACCGTCCCGGACCCGGCCGGGCTCGCGGCCCGCCGGATGCACACCGAGCTCGGCCGCGAGGCGGACCGCTCCACCGTGCTGGCCCGGTTCGTCTCCGACCTCTCCGCCGAGGACGAGCGGCTGCTGCGCGGACTCCTCGGCGACGGCACCGCACCGGACCGCACCGGAGCGGACGGCACCGCACCGGACCGCACCCGGCCCGACGGCGCCGACCCCGGTGGCGCCAACCCCGGTGGCGCCGACCCCGGTGGCGCCGACCCCGGTGAAACCGGCCCCAGCGGCACCGGCCCCGACCGCGCGACCGGACCGGCGGCCCCGTGATCGTCGCCGTCTGGGTGCCACTGCTGCTCCCCTTCCTCGCCGCCCCGCTGGCCCGCCGTCTCGCCGAGGGGCTCGCACCGCGGGCCGCCACCTGGACGCTGGCCGGCACCTCGGCCGTACTGGCCGGCGGCACGCTCTGCTCGCTCGGCCTGCTCGCCGCCGCCGGACTGCTCCGGCTGCCGCCGGTCGCCGCGCTCGGACACCTCTCGCTGCCCTGGCTGACCGCCACCGCGCCGCAGGCCGCGCCGGCGGCCGCACCGGCCGGGCTCGCCCTCACCGTGCTGGCCGTCCTGGCCGCCCGGACGGCACGCGAGCGCCACCGTGAACTGCACGCCGCCCGGGCCGCGCTCGGCCCGGACGACGGCCGGGACCCGGGGCGGGAGGGCGCGGACGAGCGCCGTCCGGGCCCGCGCGCCCCGCACGCCATCACGAGCCGGGCGCGCACCCCGGGCGCCCGGCTCGCCCACCGCGCCGCACCCGTCCGCCCCGCCGCGCTCAAGGCGCGCGCCCACGCCCTCCTGAGCCCCGCCGGCCCCGCCCCGCTCGCCGTCCTGGACGACGAGCGCGCCGACGCCTTCGCCCTCCCCGGCCGCCTCCCGCGCCCCGGCCGGCCCGGCGAACCGGGGCGGATCGTCGTCACCACCGGCATGCTGCGCGCCCTCACCGCCCCCGAACGGGCCGCCCTGCTCGCCCACGAGCGCGCCCACCTGACCGCCCGTCACCACCACTTCCTCGCCCTCGCCGAGCACGCCGCCGTCGTCCACCCGGCGCTGCGCCTGCTGCGCGCGCCGCTCGGCTACCAGGTGGAGCGCTGGGCCGACGAGGCCGCCGCCGACCGGGTCGGTGACCGCGCGGTCGCCGCCCGCGCCGTCGGCCGGGCCGCCCTGGCGGCGAGCCGTTCGCCCCGGCCGGACCGGCCCCGACTGGCGCCGGCCGCCCACGCCGGGCCGGTCCCGCGCCGGGTCGCGGCCCTGCTGCAGCCGCGCCCCGCCCCGAAGGGCGCCGCCCGCCGCGCCGCCGCCCTCGCGCTCGCCGCCTGCCTGGCGCTGACCGCGGCCACCGCCCTGGACGCCACCGCCGACCTGCACCGCACGGTTGAGGCCGCCCAACTGGGCGCTGCCGCCCGGCCCTGACGGGCAGCGCCGACCCGACCTGACGGGCAGCCAGGACCCGCCCGCGAGGGCAGCCGGGACCCGACCTTCCGGGCAACGGCGGGCACAGGGCCCGGCCGCACCGTGCCATAGCCGATTGGCATGCTCATTGTCATATTGGTCACCCCGCCGACTTGGCGGACCCCGTCCCCAGGACCGGGTCGCCCCCGTACGCTTTCGTCAGCGCGTCGGCCCCGACGCGCCCTCGATCGGCGGCGAGGAGCAACCCGAGTGCGGCAGACCGGACGGCAGACCCGACGGCCCGAGCGCCGAACCCCGCAGACCGCGGTGGAGCTGGCCAAGGTCCACGACCGCACCCTCGCCGACGCCGCCGTCCGCGACCTCGCCCGGGCCGCCGTGCCGGCCGACGACACCCCGCCCGGCCGCCAGCTCCGCCCCGAGATCGGCGACTCCTGGGCCCGCCTGCGCCGCCTCGGCCTCGACCCGGACGCCGGCGCCGTCGCCGTCCACCTCGGCCCCGCCGAGATCGAGCACCGCCGCCGGGCCAGCGGCCTCGACGCCGTCCTGCCCGTCCTGCGCGACACCCTGCTCGAACCGGTCGGCCAGACCCCGCTGATCCTCGCCATCGCCGACGCCGAGGGCCACGTCCTCTGGCAGGAGGGCGAACGCGCCCTGCGCCGCAGCGCCGACCGGATCGGCTTCCTCACCGGCGCCCGATGGATCGAGGAGAGCGTCGGCACCAACGGCATCGCCGCCGCGCTGCGCGCCCAGCGCCCGATGCACGTCCACTCCGCCGAGCACTACCTGCGCAGCCACCACGCCTGGACCTGCGTCGCCGCACCCGTGCGCGACCCGGGCACCGGCCGGATCGCCGGCGTGATCAACCTCAGCGGACCGGCCCACACCGTCCAGCCCTACCTGCTGCAGCTGACCGCCACCGCCGCCCGCCTCGCCGAGACCGAGCTGCGCGCCCGCCGCCTGGAGTCGCTGCACCACCTGCGCACCCTCGCCGCCCCGTTGCTGGCCCGGGTGAACGGCCCGGCCGTGGTGGTCGACGCCGAGGGCTGGACCGCCGCCGCGGCCGGCCTGCCGACCCCCGCCCGGCTCCGGCTGCCCACCGGCGGCTGGGACTCCGCCGCGGTGCACTGGCTGGCCGGCCTCGGCGAGTGCGCGATCGAACCGCTCGCCGACGGCTGGCTGATCCGCCCCGTCCGCCCGACCGAGGACGACGGGACGACGGAGGGCGGCACCGTCACCGCCGAACAGGCCGAGGGCGCCCGGCTCCGACTGGACCTGCGCCGGCCCGACCGGCCCGAACTCTCGGTGCACGGCGCGGCCGGCAGCTGGTCGCACGCGCTCAGCCCGCGCCACGCCGAACTGCTGCTCCTGCTCGCGGTCGAACGCGACGGCCACAGCGCGGCCCGGCTCGCCGACGCCCTGTTCGGCGACCCGGCCCGGACGGTGACGGTGCGCGCCGAACTGTCCCGGCTGCGCCGCTACCTCGGCGGCCTGCTGGCCCACCGGCCGTACCGGTTCGCCGAATCGGTGCTGGTCACCGTCCTCGGCCCGGACGACCCGTACGACCTGCTGCCGGTCTCCACGGCTCCGGCCGTCCGGCGGCTGCGGGCGGGCCTGGCCGCCGGGACGGTCCGACTGCCGGGCGACGCGCCGCCGGTGCCGGCGCCGCGCGCCCCGGGGGACGACGCCGTGCCCCCGCGGGCGCCGCGTCAGCCCTCGGCCAGCAGCGCGGACAGCTGGGCGTCGGTCGGGCCGTAGGCCTGCTCGGCCTCCTCCGAGACGAGCCGGTACGTCCGGTCCAGCCAGGCCTGGACCCGGGGCTTGGAAACCTCCAACAGCGCACTGCCGTGGGGTGATTCGAGCGCCAGGTGCAACGTCGAGCCGTGGCACGGGCAGTACGCCGGCCACAGCTTGACGTCGCCCTGGCCGCTCAGCGAGCGCAGGCCGTCGCGCAGCAGATCACGCGAGAACACCCAGTCGGCCTCGTCCGGCCGGCCGAGGTGGAACGTCAGCAACACCTCGTACGGGCGGGCGGCGTCGAACCGGAACCGCGTCCGCACCTCGCCGACCACCTCCTCACCCAGCGAGATCCGCAGCGTCAGCACCTCCTCCACCGCCGCCGGAGCGGCGGTGGAGCCTGCCTCATCGCCGCCCGTGGGGGTGGCGGCGAGAGGGGCACTGGAGGGTGCGGACAGCGGGTCGGGCGGCATGACGATCTCTCCGGGACGGCGTGGGATGCCCCCAGACTGCGCCACCGCCGACCGCACCGGCAAGGGTTGCAAGGAGGTTGCAATAACCCCCGCCGACCGGCCCCGGCCCTTACTCACCCCGCACCAGACGGAGCGTCAACTTCCGTTCTCCGAACGGTTGTCCACGGACCGGATTGATTCCGTCCGAGGACTGGCCGACCGCCCGGTCCCCGCTGGTACGCTCGTCCCCCTGCCGGCGCGGGCCCGAGCGGCTCCACCGGCCAGGCCCCGGACGGCAGGCCGCCCTTGACGGCGGTTCGGGCCCGCCGACGGCGCGTGGGAGAATGCTGCGACCGCAACGGCGACTTCGGGGAGGGAGGGCTCCGGTGGCTCTGCGCGAGGACACCGAGCAAGGCGTGCGGCACGAGTGCGACCGTCCGTACCAGCCGCACGAGCGCCACGGCCGGCACAGCCGGCCCAAGCCCTTCGGCGGCCGGCTCCGGTTGCCGACCCTGAAGTTCTCCGGCGCCGCGATGGCGATGTCCACCGTGGTCGGCATCAGCATCGCCACCACCCTCCTGCTCAACGAGCAGCAGGGCGTCGGACGCCGGGCCGGGGTGGCCCGCGTCGGCACCACGCCGCCGGTCGACCCGGGCGTCACCGACCGGACCGACGCCGCCGCCGACTCCCCGCCGGGCCCGGCCGCCCCGCCGCCGGCCGGCCGCTCCGGCAGCCGTCCCAGCCCGACCGCCTCGCCCTCCGCCGACGCGCAGCACCCGCCGACCGCCGGCGTGCCCTCACCGCGCGCCGGGGAGCACCGCGGCACCGGAGCCGACGACGCGCGGACCACCGGCCCGGCGCCCGCCACCGCCGCCACCGACGCCCCGTCCGACCCGGCCGCCGAGCCGCTCGGCCCGCCCCGGGGCGGGAACGCGGCCGTGACGCCCGCCCCCACCACTCCCACCCCGACCGGCACCGCCACGCCCACCGGCACCGCCACCCCGACCACCAGCACCGCGCCGACCGGCCACCGGCCGAACGGCCCCCAGCCCTTCGTCCCGACCGGTCCCGGCGCACCCGGCTACCCGCCGCCGCCCGACGTCCTCACCACCGGCCAGGACCTGGTCGGCACCGCGGACCAGGGCAGCGGCCCGGGCACCGACCAGGGCGGGCGGCCGACCGGCGCCGACGCCGGCCCCGGGGACCCCTCCGGCGACGAGGCCGCCGACCAGGCGCTCACCGGCGCCGCCGTCGTCCAGCCGCTCGGCCGCGACGGCACCCGCCACGTGCTCAGCCTCACCGTCGCCGAGCCGGTCACCGCGCTCCAGGCCGAGTTCCGCCTCGCCCCCGGCGAGCTGGCCCCCGGCACCGGCACCGCCTGGACCGACCTCGCCGGCGCCGTGATCACCGCCCACCAGGAGCGCGGCACCCTGGTCTACCGGTTCACCACGCCGGACGGCACCGACGTCCGGCCCGGCCGGTACACCTTCGGCGTCCGCGGCACCCGCCCGGCCCCCGCCCCCGCCACTCCCGAGGCCGCCGCCCCCACCACCGGGCCGGCCGGGGCGACCGGCGGACCGACCGGGCCGAGCGGCCCGACCGGTCGCGGCAACCCCACGGGCGCCCACGGCGGAACCACCGGCGCGCCGCGCAAGGCCGCGCCGGCCGAGAGCTGGAACGCCGCCGCCTTCGTCATCGGCCGTCCGCGGGCCGTCGCCGCCCTCGGCGGCTTCGCCACGGCCGCCCCCGCGCAGCGCTGAGCGACGATCCGACAACCCGACAGGTCACCGGCCTGCTCGGGCTCTTCTCCGCAGCACCGTTCGTTACTGTGGGTACCACTCGGCACGGCGCTCCCGACCCGGGCCCCGCCGCCGTGCCACCGCATCCGAGGAGGAGTTCGTGTCCACGGTCCTGACCCAAGGCGGCAACGCCCCGCTGACCGCCGCGCGGGTGACCGTCGAGGTCACCGCCCCCAAGGCGCTGGACGTCTCCGGCCTGTTGCTGACCGACGCCGGAAAGGTCCGCTCGGACGCCGACTTCGTGTTCTTCAACGCCCCGAACGGCCCCGGTGTCACGCACCGCCCGGCCTCCGGCGGCACCCCGGACGCCATCACCATCGACACCGCCGCCGTCCCGGCCGGCATCACCAAGATCGTGGTCACCGCCAGCCCCGACGAGGCGGGCGCGACCTTCGCCGGCATCGAGCCGACCGCCACCGTCCGGGACTCCGCCACCGGCGAGGTGCTGGTCACCTTCACCCCGCCGCAGCTCGGCCGGGAGACCGCGCTGATCGTGGTCGAGGTCTACCAGCGCAACGGCGCCTGGAAGGTCCGCGCCGTCGGCCAGGGCTACGCGAACGGCCTGGCCGGCATCGCCACCGACTTCGGCGTCACCGTCGACGACGAGCCCGCCCCGGCGGCCGCCGCCCCCGTCGCCGCGCCGGCCGCCCCGCCCGCCGCGCCGCCGGCCGCGCCCCCGG
>NZ_JBHXTG010000102.1:0-26530 GCF_042677465.1 Kitasatospora sp. NPDC127111 | reverse complement strand
CGGTGGGCTTCGGCGGCAGGTCGGGCGGGATCCCGGACGGCGCGGCACCGGCCGGATGGGCCGGGCCGCCGGTTCCGACGGTGGAGGACACGGTGGCGCTCCTGGGCATGAGGGGGCGACTACCCGGCGTCGCGGGCGTACTCGCGCTCGCGCGTCACGGGCTTCTTCCCGAGGACTCGTGCCCGGCTTCTTCAAGCGACGGTCCCGGTGGCACCCGGTGAGGGTGCGGGGCGGCCCGACGTCTCGCCGTGGCCGCTTCATGGGGTTCTTACCCGATATACGACATTTGATTCCGGTCTTCTGTGACAGGTTCCGTCACCGGGAGTGGTCGGCCCGGTGACGGACCGCAGACCGACCGCCGCGGCGTTTCGGCTCCGCCCGCCCGGCAAGACGCCCGCCATGACTCCACGCGCCCGCTCGAAGCCGCGCACCGTGGTGATCACCGGCGCCAGCGCCGGCGTCGGCCGGGCCTGCGTCCGGGCCTTCGCCACCGGCGGCGACCGCCTCGTGCTGGTCGCCCGCGGGCGGGCCGGACTGCACGCGGCCGCCGCCGAGGCGCAGGCGGCCGGCTCGCCGGTGCGCGTCGTCCTGGCCGACGTCGCCGACCCGGCGGCCTGCGAGGTCGCGGCGGCCCGGGCCGAGGCGGAGTTCGGCCCGGTCGACGTCTGGGTCAACGACGCCTTCGTCTCGGTCTTCGCGCCGTTCACCGAGATCGGGCCGGAGGAGTTCCGCCGCGTCACCGAGGTCACCTACCTGGGCTACGTCAACGCCACCCGGGCCGCGCTGACCCGGATGCTCCCGCGCGACCACGGCACGATCGTCCAGGTCGGTTCGGCGATCGCCTACCGGGGCATCCCGCTGCAGACCGCCTACAGCGGCGCCAAGCACGCCCTGCAGGGCTGGCACGAGGCGCTGCGCTGCGAACTGCTGGCCCGCGGCTCGCACGTGCGGGTGACGATGGTGCAGCTGCCCGCGGTCAACACCCCGCAGTTCGACTGGGTCCTCAGCCGGCTGCGCGGCCGGGCCCGGCCCGTCCCGCCCGTGCACCAACCCGAACTGGCCGCCCGCGCGGTGCGGTACGCGGCCGACCACCCCGGTCGGCGCGAGTACTGGGTGGGCGCGAGCACCGCCGCCACGCTGCTCGCCAACGCCGTCGCGCCCGGTCTGCTGGACCGATACCTCGCACGCACCGCGCTCGACGCCCAGCAGGAGGACCGGCCGCCCCGCGGGCCCGACACGGCCAACCTGTGGGCGCCGGCCGACGACACCGAGGACCACGGGGCGCACGGCCGCTTCGACGCCGAGGCCCGCGAACACAGCGCGCAGCTGTGGGCCTCCCAGCACCACGGACTGCTCACGGCCGGCGCGGCCGGCCTGCTGGGCGCGGCGGCCGGCGTGCTCGTCCGGGGACGGTGACCGGCGATGGCCTGCCCGAACACCCTGCCGATGGTGCCCACCTTCGGGGTGGAGGAGGAGTTCCTGCTGGTCGACCGGCACACCCGGCTGCCCGTCGAGCGAGCGCCGCAGGTCATCGCGGACGCCGCGGCCGTCCTCGGCGACCAGGTCCAGGCCGAGTTCTTCCCCGTGCAGATCGAGGTGTGCACCCGCCCCGCCGAGCGGCTCGACGAGCTGCGCGCCGACCTCGTCCGGCTGCGCTCGGTGGTCGCCGCGGCGGCGGCCGGCGCGGACTGCCTGCTGGTGGCCTCCGGCACGCCGGTGCTCGCCGGCCCCGGACCGGGCCGGGTCACGGACGACCCGCGCTACCGGCGGATGGCGGCCCGCTACGCGGGCGTGCTGGACGGGTACGACGGCGCGCTCTGCGGCTGCCACGTGCACCTGGGCACGGACGGCCGCCGGCAGGCACTCGCCCTCGGCAACCACCTGCGGCCGTGGCTGCCGGTGGTCCAGGCGCTCGCCGTCAACTCCCCGTTCGCGACGGGCCGTGACAGCGGCTTCTCCAGCTGGCGCACCGTCCAGTGGGCGCGCTGGCCCACCGTCGGACCGGCCCCGGTCCTGGACGAGGAGCAGTACGAGGCGCTGGCGGACGCCCTGGTGGACTGCGGCGTCCTGCTCGACCGCCGGATGATCTACTGGTACGCCCGGCCCTCCGAGCACGTCCCGACGCTGGAGGTGCGGATCGCCGACGTCAACGCCGACCTGGAGACCGTGCTGCTGCTGGCCGCGCTGCTGCGCGGGCTGGCCACCGTCCTGCTCGGCGAGATCCGGGACGGCCGGGCCGCGCCCGCGTTCCCGTCCGGTCTGCTCGGCGCCGCGCACTGGCAGGCCGCCCGCAGCGGCCTGTCCGGCACCGGCGTCGATCCGCGCACCGGCCGGCGCGCCCCGATGCGCGCCCTGGCCGAGGGACTGCTCGAACGGGCCGCCCCCGGACTGGCCGCGGCCGGTGACCTGGCGGCCGCGGAGTCCGCCCTCACCCGCCTCCGCCGCCTCGGCACCGGCGCCGCCCGCCAGCGGCGCGCCTTCCGCCGGCACGGGCACCTCGCGGCCGTGGTGGACGACCTCGCCGAGCTCACCGTGGCCGTGCCGTGACGCCCACCTCGCGGCCGTCGTCGACGAACCCACCGCGCTCACCGTGCCGTGCCGTGACGCTCACCTCCTGGGCGGACCGCTCACCGCCCGGCCCGCGCCGGGCAGATGATCGCAGCAGTCGGCGCCGCGTTCCGGCGAACGGGTGATCCGGAACGGGGATCGCGCGCCGGGCGGCGTTGCGCGCGGGACGCGGCCGCCGCCCGGACGGTACACCTGGGGCCGCCCACCGCGGTGGCGGGCGAGGTCGTGGTCGACGAGGGGGTGAGGCGGTTGCGCACCGCGGTCGAACTCCTGCTCTGGTGGGGGCTGTTGCTGCTGCTGAACATCGTCCTGATCAGCTCGGTGACCCCGTTGGAGGTCGCGGTCGGCGGCGGCATCGCGCTCCTCGGGGCGATCGGCGCCGTCATCGTCCGGCGCGCGTCCGGCGCGGCCTGGGGCGGTGCCGCCCGCTGGGCGCACGCGCTCTGGGCGTTCCCCTCGACGCTGCTCGCCGACACCGGGCGGCTGGTGCTCGCCGTCCTGTCGCCCCGGCACCGGGACGGCGGGTTCCGCACGGTGCGGCTCGACCCCGGAACCGGTCCGGCCTGGGCGGCCGCGCTGTTCTCGGCGACCCCCGGCGCCTACGTGGTCGAGGCCGAGGGCGGCACGCTGACCGTGCACGCGCTCGGCGACCAGGTCTCCTCGCTGGAGCGCGCGTTGACCGGCGGCACCCGGTGAACGCCTGGCTGCTCGCGGCGGCCGTCCTCGCCGCCGGCGGGCTCGGCCCGTGCCTGCTGCTCGGGCTGCGCGGCGAACCGCGGCAGCGCCTCGCCGGGCTGAACCTCGCCGCGACGGTGACCGCCGCCGTCCTGCTGCTGCTCGCCCAGGGCTTCGGCCGCCCCTCGTACACCGATCTCGCGCTCGACCTCGCCGTGCTCGCCCCCGCCGGCACGCTGGTCTTCACCCGCTTCCTGGCCGGACAGGACCACTGATGGACCGTCACCTCCTCGCCCTGGCCCTGCTCTGCGCGGGCACCGCAGCCCTGCTGCTCGCAGCCGTCGCCCTCGCCGTCCTCCCCGGCCCCTACCTGCGGCTGCACGCCCTCTCCCCCGCGGCCACCCTGGGCGCGCCCCTGGTCGCGCTCGCCCTCGCCGTGGACACCGGACCGGGCCGGGCCGCCGTCAAGCTGCTGGTCATCGGCCTGCTCCTGGCAGCCGGCGGCACCATCACCACGATGGCCGTCGCCCGCACCACCGTCCGCGCCCGACCGGAGGCCGAGCGATGACCGACGCCCTGATCGTGATCGACCTGCTGCTCACCGCGGTCAGCGCCACCGCCGCCGCGCTCACCCGGGACCCGGTCCGGCAGGCCGCCGTGCTCGCCCTGCTCGGGCTCTGCCTCGCCGTCCTCTTCACCGTGCTCCAGGCCCCCGACGTCGCGCTCTCCCAGCTCGGGGTGGGCAGCGCGATCACCCCGCTGCTGATCCTGCTCACCGTCCGCCGGGTGCGCCGCGCCGAGCGTCCCGACGACCACCCGGACCGGCAGGAGTGACCCGGACCGCCCGGCTGCGGCTGTTCCTGACCGCCGCCGCCGTCCTCGCGGCCGGGCTGATCGCCGCCGCCGACCGGCTGCCCGCCTTCGGCGGCCCCCGGCACCCCTACGGCGACCGGGCGGTGGCGGCCGGACTGGCCCGCCGGACGGCCAACATCGTCTCCTCCGTCAACTTCGACCAGCGCGCCTTCGACACGCTCGGCGAGGAGTCGATCCTGTTCGGCTCGGTGCTCGGCGCGGGCATGCTGCTGCGCCCGGCCCGGGACGAACGCAAGCGCCGCCCGGTCGCCGAACCCGTGCTGCCGAGCACCCGGCTCTTCGGCGCCACCCTCCTGCCGGTCACCGTACTGACCGGCGGATACCTCGTCGCCCACGGCCAGTTGAGCCCCGGCGGCGGCTTCCAGGGCGGCGTCGCGATGGCCACCGCCCTGCACCTGGCCTACGTCGCCGCCGACTACCTGGTCCTCAAGCGGATCCGCCCGCTGGCCGTCCTCGACGTGGCGGACGCGCTGGCCGCCGGGGCCTTCGCCGCGCTCGGGCTCGTCGGCATCGCCGCCGGTGTCGGCTACCTCGCCAACACCCTGCCGCTCGGGACCTTCAACCAGCTCTCCTCCGGCGGCCTGGTGCCGGTGCTCAACGCCGTCGTCGGCGTCGAGGTCGGCTCCGGCGTCGTCGTCCTGCTCGCGCACTTCCTCGACCAGGCGGTGGAAGTCGTCCCGCGCGGGAGGGGCCAGTGAGTGAGCGGAGCGAGCGAACCGTCGAGAGGTGCGCGTTTCGCGAGGGGGATGCATGAGCGTCCTGCCCTACCTGGTCGCCGGGTGGATCCTGCTCGCCGGGCTGTACGGGCTCGTCACCAGCCGCAACCTGGTGCAGGCGGTCGGCTGCCTGGCCGTCGCCCAGTCCTCGACCTACGTGCTGCTGCTCGCCGTCGGCTACCGCCGCGGCGCCACCGCCCCGGTCTACTCCGACCTGCCGCCCGGCTCCCCGGTGGTCGACCCGGTGGTCCAGGCGCTGGCGCTCACCGACATCGTGGTCGGCGCGACCGTCACCGCGCTGCTCCTCGCCCTGGTCATCCAACTGCGCAAACGGCACGGCACGGTCGACCCGGAGGCGCTCACCGGGCTGCGGGGGTGACGGCCCCCGGTGACCGCCTCCGACCTGCTGCCCCTCGCCGTCGCCGTCCCGCTGCTGGGCGCCGCCGTCCTCGCCGTCGCCGGCCGGTGGCTGCCCCGGACCGGCCGCGACGCGCTAGCCACCGCGTGGGCCGCCGCCGACGTCGCCTGCCTGGCGCTGCTCTGGACGCGGACGGCGCCCGAGGGCCGGACCGTGTCGTGGCTCGGCGGCTGGGTGCCGCACGACGGCCACAGCGTCGGCATCGTGCTGGTCGCCGACCGGCTCGGCGTCGGCCTGGCCCTGCTCGCCGCCGCCCTGGTGCTGGCCGTGCTCTGCTACGCCTGGCGGTACTTCGACGAGCCCTCCGGCGAGCACGGCGGGATGTTCCCCGCCCTGCTGCTGCTCTTCGAGGCCGGCATGTGCGGATTCGCCCTCACCGGCGACCTCTTCGACGCCTTCGTGTTCTTCGAACTCATGGGCGCCGTCGCCTACGCGCTCACCGGCTACCGGATCGAGGACCCGCGCCCGCTGCACGGCGCGCTCGCCTTCGGCCTCGTCAACTCGGCCGCCGCCTACCTCTCGCTGCTCGGCATCGGCCTGCTCTACGCCCGCACCGGGGAGCTCGGCCTCGCCCAGCTCGGGGCCGGACTCGACCGCCTCGCCGCACCCGGGCACGGCCCCGACGCCCTGCTGGTCGTCGCGTTCGTCCTGGTGCTGGCCGGCCCGCTGGTGAAGGCGGCCACGGCACCGTTCCACTTCTGGCTGCCCGACGCGCACGCCGTCGCCCCCAGCCCGGTGTGCATGCTGCTCTCCGGGGTGATGGTCGAGCTCGGCGTCTACGGCGTGGCACGGATCCAGCGGGTGGTGTTCGGCGGCGCGGGCGGGCTGCCGGACACCGTCGTCCGGCACACCCTGGTGGCCGCCGGCGTGCTCACCGCCCTGGTCGGCGCCGTGATGTGCTGGCAGCAACGGCACCTCAAACGGATGCTCGCGTTCTCCACGGTCGGGCACGTCGGCCTCTTCCTGGTCGGCATCGCGGTGCTCACCCCCGACGGCCTGGCCGGCACCGCGGTGTACGTCGCCGGGCACGCGGGCGCCAAGGCCGCCCTGTTCGGCCTCACCGGCGTCCTGCTCGACCGGTACGGCTCGGTGGACGAGCACGGACTGCACGGCCGGGCCCGCGAACTCCGGCTGCCCGGGCTGCTGTTCCTCCTGGGCGGGCTGGCCCTGGCCGGGCTGCCGCCGTTCGGCACCGGGCTCGGCAAGGCCGTCACCGAGGAGGCCGCCGCGCGCGAACTCGGCTGGCCGCCGGTGGTGTTCGTCCTGGTGTCCGCGCTCACCGGCGGGGCGGTGCTGCGCGCGGGCCTGCGGGTGTTCGGCGGCGCGGGCCTGCCACCGGCCGAACACCCCGAGGTGGCCGCGACCACCGGCGAGGGCGAGGAGCCCGAGATCCGCGCACCCGGCCGCCGGCTGCCCGCGCCGATGCTGGTCGTGCCCGGACTGCTGCTCGCCGCCTGCCTGGCCGTCGGCGTCCTGCCCGCCGTCGGCCGGTCCCTCGCCGCGGGCGCGGCGGCCTTCACCGACCGCGACGGCTACCTCGCCGACGTCCTCGGGAACCGGCCGGGGGTGCCCGCCGCCCCCGCGCCGGAGGCCTGGTGGACCCCGGCCGGAGTCGGGCTCGGCCTGCTCTCCGCCCTGCTGGCCGCCGCGGTCGCGACCGCGGCCGTCCGCCGTGACCCCCGCCGCGGCCCCGGCCGGCTGTACCGGACCACCGTGCTGCCGCTGCGCCGGCTGCACTCCGGGCTGCTCGGCGACTACGTGGCCTGGCTGGCCGTCGGCCTCGCGGCCCTGCTGGTCGCCATCGCGGCGCAGCTGTGAGCGCTCCACCGGGCGGTTGGTCCCTGGTCCGGCCGCCCGGGGGGCCGCGGGCGCGTCCGGCCCGCGCGGAGCGGCCCGGGCCTTCCGTCGCCGCCCCCTCCCGCCCCGCCGGATGCCCCGCCCCGCGGGCCCGTGACGTCCTGGCCGGGGCGGCTCAGGCGCCGTTCACGAGGTTCCGGGCGACGCGTTTGCGGGCGGTGGGGCCGCAGGCCAGGTGGAGGGCGTCCTCGACCAGCCTGACCTGGTCGCGGACGGCCCGTGCCCAGGCCTGTTCCCGGAGGTAGGCGTCGATGGTCTCGGCGTCGTCGGGGCGTCGCGGTGCGCCGACCAGCGCCGTGCGGAGGGCCTTCAGGCCCGCCTGCAGGGCGACCACCTGGGTGTCGAGGTGGAGCCTGAGCATGGAGGCCAGCTCCAGCGGGTTGCGGTGGAAGACCTGCTCGTGGCGCCAGCGCGCCGGGGCCAGGTCGAACAGCCAGTCCTTCGCCGACTGTTCGAAGTCCGCGGCACCCGGCCGGCGGACCGCGCCGGGCCACCGGACGGACGGGCGCCCCGCGGGCCGCGGCCGGGGCCCTTCGTCGGATGCGGATGTCGTGATGACGTTCATGGTTCATCGCCCCTGCTGCCCTGGGGCAAGGCCCCCTGGTCACCCTGGTTCCCCGGCGCCCACCGGCGCTTCGGGTGCGATGAGTCTCAGACGTGGGTTTTCTCCTGTCAAGCGCCGCTCGCGCCCCTGGCGGGGTGGGGTCCGGGGTGCTCAGCCGGTGCCGATCCGGCGGCCGGTGACCTCGTCCACCCGCACCCGCACCCACAGCGGCCGGGCGCCGCCGACCCACGGGGTGGCGCCCGGCAGCAGCGACAACCGCTCCTCCTCGTCGGGGTCGACGACGTGGTGGGCCTCGCCGAGCAGGAGCACGCTCCAGCCCTGGCTCAGGTGGTCGTCGATGCGGTCCACCTGGAACGAGACCGGCGATCCGTCGGACGGGGCGGCGGCGCCCCGCGCGGCCGTGCGGTAGACGATCGCCCCGTCGTCCACGGCGTAGTTGACCGGGTGGACGGCCGGCCCCGGCTGGACCGGCAGGCCGATCCGGCCGACCCCGTGCGTACCGATCAGCTTCCAGCACTCGGACTCGGTCAGGTGCAGCAGCAGCGGCCGCGGCCCGGGGCCGGACTGGCCCGGCGGCGCGTCGGCGCGGCCTTCCAGCAGCTCGGGCCAGGACGTCCGGAGCGCGGCCGCGATCCGCGTGAACCCGGCCGGGTCGAAGCCCGGGCCGGCCTCCAGCAGGTGCCTGAGGTAGCGGGGCGCCATGGCCGCCTGGTAGGCGAGCATCTGGTCGGTCAGGCCGAGTTGGTCGCGGCGCTCGGCGACCCGGCGGGCGACGGCGGCGGGGTCGGCCCGGCGGACGGCTTCGAGGTCGGGGGTGTGCTCCACGATGCGGCTCCTCGCTCGCCGGCGCCCGTCACGGACACGTCCGGACGAGCGCGACCGCGACGGGGGCCGTCCTTCCCCGGCGTCGGCGACCCCGACGTTCCGGTCCCCGCCTTCCAGCCTCCCCGCCGCGGACGGCTCCGGCCAGGGCCTGCCGGACCTCCGTCCTGGGCCGGTGGGCCCTGACGGCGCGGGCTCGCGCCCGGGGCGCCGGGACGGACCGGGCACGTCCAGGGTCCGTCCCCGGCGTCGCCCCGCAGGCGGGAGGTCGACGACAGACCCTAGGCTGGTCGGTGGCGCGTCGGGAGAGCCGCGGAGGTCCCTTTGGGCAGCGAGTCGGAGAGTCCCGCCCCCGTGCCGAAGCTGCGCCTGGACGAGTTGCTGGACGAGCTCCAGGCCCGGCTGGACGCGGCCCGGGGCACCCGCGACCGGGTGCACAGCCTGCTGGAGGCGGTGCTGGCGGTCGGGCGTGACCTCGAACTGGCCCAGGCGCTGCGGCACATCGTGGAGGCGGCGGTCACCCTGGTGGACGCCGAGTACGGCGCGCTGGGCGTGATCGGCGAGGACCAGCGGCTGACCCAGTTCATCCCCGTCGGCCTCACCGACGAGCAGGTCGCGCGGATCGGCGCGCTGCCCGCCGGACACGGCGTGCTGGGCGAGCTGATCCGCCACCCCGAGCCGCTGCGGCTGGCCCGGATCTCCGACCACCCCGGCTCCTACGGCTTCCCGGCCAACCACCCGCCGATGCGGACCTTCCTCGGGGTGCCGATCCGGATCCGCGGCAGGGTGTTCGGCAACCTCTACCTCACCGAGAAGCGGGGCGGCGGCGAGTTCGACGCCGAGGACGAGGCGGTCCTAGCCACGCTCGCCGTCGCCGCCGGCGTGGCGATCGACAACGCCCGGCTCTACGCCCGGGCCCGGCAGCGGCAGCGCTGGCTGGAGGCGAGCGCCGAGGTCACCAGCAGCCTGCTCTCCGGGAGCGCCGAGCAACAGGTGCTGGACCTCCTGCTCGCCCGGGCCACCGAGATCGCCGGCGCGGACCTCGCCGTCGTCGCCCTGCCGCTGCCGGACAGCGGCGACCTGGAGGTGCGGACCGCCGTCGGCCTCGGCGCGCGGCAGCACCGCGGCCTGGTGCTGCCGGTCGAGGGGTCGTTCGTCGGCGCCGCCGTCCGCACCGGCGGGCTCGTGGTGAGCCCCGACGTCCGGAAGGACCCGAGGATCACCGCCGGTCCCCCGCGCTGGGAGGGCCTCGGTCCGGCGATCGCCGTCCCGATCGGCACCGCGGAGCGCGGGGTGCGCGGCGTGCTGATGCTGGCCCGGGCCTGCGGCGCCCCGCTGTTCGACGAGGACGAGTCCGGCCCGCTGCTGGGCTTCGCCGGCCAGGCGGCGGTGGCGATGGAGCTCGCCGAACGCCGCCGGGACTCCGAGCAGGTCGCCCTGCTGCGGGAACGCGACCGGATCGCCCGCGACCTGCACGACCTGGCCATCCAGCGGCTCTTCGCCACCGGCATGACCCTCCAGGGCGCCGCCCGCTTCATCGAGCACCCCGAGGCCGCCGAGCGCGTCATGCGGGCCGTCGACGACCTGGACGAGACCGCGAAGACGATCCGCGCCACCATCTTCGGGCTGCGCCTGCGCGAGCGGGGCCCCGCCGCGACCGGCCTGCGCTCCCGGGTGGTCGAGGTGGTCGGGCGGGCCGCGCGGACCCTCGGTTTCACCCCCGGCCTGCGGATGACCGGCCTGCTCGACGTCACCGTGCCCGCCGAGATCGCGGACGCCGCCGTGGCCGTCCTGGAGGAGGCCCTCTCCAACGCCGCCCGCCACGCCGGCGCGAGCGCCGTCGACGTCTCCGTCGCCGCCGCGGCCGGGCTGACGCTCACGGTGACCGACGACGGGGTCGGCCTCCCCGAGGGCGGCCGCCGCAGCGGGCTCGCCAACCTGGCCGACCGCGCCGCCGCCCTGGGCGGCACCTTCACCGCCCGTCGCCGGTCCGAGGGCGGCACCGAACTGACCTGGCAGGTCCCCCTGCCGAAGGCCTGACCCCGTCGAAGGCCTGCCCCACCGAAGGCCTGCTCTTCCGAAGGCCCGCCCTTCCGAAGGCCGACCCGCCGAGGGCCTGCCGCGCGCCGAGGTTCCTCGCCTTCGGGTTCCGTCACGTCGCTCCGGGTTCCATCACGTCGGTGGCCGCCAGACGGGGGGTGGGGGCGCCCTCGGGGCCGTAGCCGAGGCGGATCAGCATCTGGACGTGTCCGGGGTGTTCATGGGGCTCCCGGGCGGCCCAGCGCAGGTGGGGCCACTCCATCGCCTGGTGCAGCAGGGAGGCGCGCACCAAGTGGACGGTGGCGGCGAGCAGGACGTGTTCCAGGGCGAGTCCGGCGCGCAGCCAGTCGGCCGGGGTGTCGTGCCGGGTGGCGAGGACGGCGATGCAGGGCTCGGGTTCGAAGGCGGCGGGAGCCTGGTGTTCGGCGGACCGGATCGCGGCGAAGTCCCGCATGGGCAGTCGGCCGGCCCGGTCCTGCGGGCCGAGCGCGCTGGCCGGGATGCCGTACGCCGGGACGCCGCCGGTGCGGATCCAGCCGCGGCTCTCGTCCCGCTGGGCCTGGTCGGTGGTGTTGCGGCGCTCGGCCTCGGCGGTGAGGTGCAGCAACCGGGAGGTCTCCTCGGGGCCGGGCAGGTGGAGTTCGGCGTCCTCGCCCCGGGCGGCCGCGGCGAGTTCGTCGAGGACGGCCCGCGGGACGCTCTCCCCGGTGAACGGCGTGCGGATGCTGTGGCGGTGCCAGATCGCCTCGTACAACCGGTCGGTGCCCGGCGCCCTGGCGGGAGCGGGGGCGTCCAGGCGCACGGTGGCGAACAGGTCCGGTTCGGCCGGGTCGGGCAGCAGGCGCACCTCCGGGGCCCAGCCCAGGTGGCGGGCGGCGACGCGCAGGTTGAGCACGGCGGCGCCGACGGAGACGTGCAGCGCCCGCCCCTGCGGGTCGGCGGCGGGGACGGCGCGGGTCCGGTCGGCGCGGACCTCCAGGGTCGAGGTGTCGGGCTGCAGCCGGAAGCGCCAGGGCTGGCTGTTGTGGATCGAGGGTGCGGCGACCGCCGCGGAGACGAGCTTCTCCAGGGTGGCGGCGTCGAGCGCGAGGGTGGGCATGACCGTCTCCTCGGCCGTGGCGGCGGGTGGACCACCTCCACCGTGCGGCCGGGGTGCGCCGCGGCGCTTGGGCCGTTCGGCTCATTCTCCGGGCCCACCCGGGCACCGCCGCCTCAGCGGGGGTGCGGGTGGTGCTGCTCCGCGGCGGCCGCGGCGGCCTCGGCGGCGAGGACGGCGGCCTGGAGGCGGCGCTCGACGCCGAGCTTGGCGAGCAGGCGCGAGACGTGGTTCTTGACGGTCTTCTCGGCGAGGTAGAGCTCCTCGCCGATCTGCCGGTTCGTCTTGCCCTCGCCCACCAGGGCCAGGATCTCCCGCTCGCGGGGCGTGAGCCCGGCGAGCGCGGTGTCGGTGGCGCTCTCCTCGTGGTGGCGCAGGCTCTCCATCAGCCGCCGGGTGGTCGCCGGGTCGAGCATGGACTGGCCCGAGGCCACCGTGCGCACCGCGCTGACCAGGTCGGCGCCCTTGACCTGCTTCAGCACGTACCCGGCCGCGCCCGCCATGATCGCGTCCAGCAGAGCGTCGTCGTCGTCGAACGAGGTCAGCATCAGACAGGCCAGCCCGGGCAGCCGGTCGCGCAGCTCCCGGCAGACGCTCACGCCGTCACCGTCCGGCAGCCGCACGTCGAGCACGGCGACGTCGGGGCGCAGCGCCGGCACCCGGGCGAGGGCCTGGGCACAGGTGCCGGCCTCCCCGACGACCTTGATGTCCGGCTCGGCCTCCAGCAGGTCGCGGACACCCCGCCGGACCACCTCGTGGTCGTCCAGCAGGAACACCCGCACCGTTCGGTCGGACGTGCCGGGCCGGGATGTGTCCATGGCCTGCTCCCTCGGTGTGCGCGGACCGGGCGTGCACGGATCGGGCGCGCGCGGGCCGGACGTGCGCGGGCCGGGCGCGCGGACGGTGGCACCACCGATTCTGCGCCGCCACACCGCCTGCCGCCCGCCGCACCGCAGTGCGCAGTGCCGCAGTGCCACGGTGCCGCAGCCGGGCCCGGGTAGGTCACCGCGCGGACCTCACGCTACCGGGCGCCCGGGTACGCGGAGGCGAGGAGGGGTCGCACCGCCTCCGCGTACGGGGCGCGGCGTTCTCGGCGCTGTTCACCCGAGGATCTTGGCCTTGGCGCGCTCGTACTCCGCGTCGGAGAGCTTGCCGCTGTTGTGCAGCTCGGCGAGCGTGGCCAGCCCCTCGGCGGCGGACGGGGCCGCGGGGCCGCCGGCGGCGGCGTCGCGCACGTAGGAGCGGAACTCCGCGTCGCGCTGCTTCGCCTCGGTCATTTCGCGTTCGCCCATGCCCTTGCCGCGGGCGATGAGGTAGACGAAGACCCCGAGGAACGGGAGGAAGACGACGAAGACGGACCAGCCGGCCTTGGCCCAGCCGCTCAGCGAATCGTCCCTGAACAGGTCGGCGAGGATCCGGAAGAGCAGCATGAACCAGAGGATCCAGAGGAAGATCAGGCAGGTGGTCCAGAAGATGTTCAGCACGGGGTAGTCGGCTGCGAGGTTCACGGAGTTGTGCATGGCCGTCGCCTGCTTTCGGGTTGAGGGGTGGAGCGGGCTGTGGGTGGTGGGGACGGTGGGTGGAGGGGGCTGGGGGATGGCTGGGGAATCGGCCGGTGCCCGGTCAGGGCGTGTCGGTGCGCTCCGGCGGTCCGTCGGCCGGTTTGCCGACCCGTCCGGTGGCGGCGAGCAGCGCCAGGACGGCGAGCACCGCGAGGAGGATCAGGACGAGCAGCAGCACGGTCAGGACCGTGGGGTGGTTCCAGAGCGCGAAGACCAGGGCCAGGATCAGGACCGCGGCGAGGATGAGCCAGCGGCGGTGGGCCTGGGTCCAGGTGCCGGCCCGGCCGGTGTGCACCCCGTGCGCGTCGCCCCAGCGGGCGACGGAGTCGGCCACGTGGTCCGCCCCGCCCTGCACGGCGCGCGGGAACCGCCCGGCACCGGAGAGGTAGGCGCCGAGCGCCACCACGATGCCCAGCACGATCGCCGTGCGCAGGCTGATCCGCAGGAAGTGCAGCAGCGTGTCGAAGACCGCGGCGGCGGCCGCCTCGGACTGGACGGCGGGCGGCAGGTGGTCGAGGTAGTAGCGGCGCGCGATCACCAGGGCGATCGCCACCACCAGGCAGCCGCCGGCCGCGCCGAGCATCGTCGTCACCAGGGCCCGCCGCCTGCGCCGCGCCAGCAGTACGCCGGCCACGCCGAGGAGGACGGTGATGATCGGCATCCAGTTGCCGATGACGTCCAGGGCGTGCGCGGCGCCGCGGATCTTCTGCAGCTTGTCCGACTTGAACAGCACCAGCTGCTTGTTCACCTCGGGGATCTTGTCCGCCGGGGAGACACCGGCGGCCACCAGGTCCTCCTTCAGCTTGTCGACGGCCTTCCCGACGTCGAGGGTCACCGTCCCGCCGGAGACGTCCACCGCGCCCTTGCCGTGGCCGGTGAGCACCTGGACCACGGCCTGGTGGGCGGCGCGGTTCCCCTCGGTCCACGCCGTCGCGAACGCGTCGCTGTGCACGACCTTGGTGGCGGCCTTGTTGACCACCTGGTCCACCGCGTCGTCGAGCTTGGGCCCGAGCGACTTGACCGCCCCGGCGGCCTTCGGCGGCAGCCCCTGGGACTGCAGCCAGGCGGCCAGCTCCGAGGTGACCTCGGTGCCGTCCACCTTCACGTCCACCGCGTGGGTGATCCGGTTGACGGCGGCGTCCTGGATCGCCGGGTTGGTCGCCAGCGGGGACATCGTGGCGACGTACTGGTCGGTGTCCAGCGCGATGTCGTGCACCCAGACGGTGAGCAGCGAAACGGGTACCAGGATGCAGGTCAGCGTGATCAGCACGGCCGAGACGGTGCTCATGGCGATCCGTCCGGCCCGCGAGGGGCGCCTGGCCCCGGCGGACGCCCTGCTGCCCTTCGGCCCGCCGTCCGGTGGCCCGCCCTCGGGCGGCCCGTTCTCCGGCGGCTCGGGCGGAGGAGGCGCGGGTGGCCCGTTCATCAGCTCTCCCAGCGGTCGGTGCGCGGCGGAAGCGCCGCTGACCACCATTCCCGCGTGACGCCGCACTCCCGGCACCCCGGAGTGGGCCGTCCGGGCTACGCGGCGTCAGCCGTTCCGGAACCCGCCCCGCGTCGACCGGACGGTGGCAGAGTTACCCCCATGTGCGGCCGATTCGTCTCCACCACGACACCCCAGGACCTCGTCCAGCTGCTCGGGGTGACCAGCTGGACCCCGGTCGAGACCCTCGCCCCGAGCTGGAACGTGGCCCCCACCGACCCGGTGTGGTCGGTGCTGGAGCGCGTGGACCGCGAGACCGGCGAGCTCACCCGCCGGCTCCGCCCGCTCCGCTGGGGGCTCGTCCCCTCCTGGGCGAAGGACCCGAACGGCGGCGCGCGGATGATCAACGCCCGGGCCGAGACGGTGCACCAGAAGCCCGCGTTCCGCTCGGCGTTCGCCAAGCGCCGCTGCGTCCTGCCCGCGGACGGCTACTACGAGTGGGTCCAGGTGCCCGCCGGCGACGGCCGCAAGGCGTACAAGCAGCCGTACTACCTCCACCCCCGCTCGGGCGGGCCGCTGCTGATGGCCGGGCTGTACGAGTTCTGGCGCGACGACTCCGTCCCCGAGGACGACCCGGCGGCGTGGCTGGCGACGGCCGCCGTCATCACCACCGACGCGACCGACGCCGCGGGCCGGGTCCACGACCGGATGCCGCTCACCATCGGCCCGGACGACCTGGACGCCTGGCTCGACCCCGAGCACACCGACCCGGCCGGGCTGCGGCGGCTGCTGCACACCCCGAGCGGCGGCGAGCTCGCGGTGCGGCCGGTCTCCACCGCCGTGAACAGCGTCCGCAACAACGGCGCCGCCCTGCTGGACGCCGTTCCGGACCCGCTCGGCCACGGCGACGAGGTGCCCGGCTGACGGGACGACTCGGCTCACCGGCCGACCGGGTGGCCCGGCGGGGGCGCGGCCGTCACGATGAAGGGGACGCCGCCGTCCCGGTGGCGCGCCGACCCGCCCGAGCCGGACACCGGGGCGTCGGACCCGGTGCGCGGGGCCCCGGTGTGCGGGGAGCGTCACGGGGAGCGCGCGGAGAGGACGCCCGATGGACATCGCGTGGGACCTGCTCGTCTCGGGGCCGGCCGATGCGCGGCAGACCGCGCTGCTGCTCCCCGGCGGGCTCAACGCCGCCCGGTCGTACCGGGAGCTGATGGCGGAGCCCGCGCTCGCCGGGACCAGGCTGGTCGCCGCGACCCTGCCCGGGCACGCCGGAACGCCGCCGCCGGAGGACTTCACGGTCGCCACCCTGGCCCGGCACACCGCCCGGCTGGTCGACGAGCAGTCCTGCGACGTGGTGGTCGGGTTCAGCATGGGCGCCACCGTCGCGCTCGAAATGGTCGCGACCGGCGCGTTCGCCGGTCCGGCCGTGCTGGTGGGCATCAGCATGTCGCCGCCGGACGAACCCGCGTTCTTCCGCGCCGTCTGCCGGCTCGGCGACGTCCTCGGCTCGCTCCCCTCCGCCGCGCTGCTGAAACTCGTGGGGCCGTTCTCGAAGGGCATGCGGGTACCGCCCGAACGCCGGGCCGAGCTGCTCGCCGACCTGCGGCGCAACGATCCGCACGTGATGCGCGGCATCCTCCACGGCTACCTGTCCTACCTCAACGCGCAGGAGCGGCCGGCCGCGCGCCTGTGCGCGGCCGGCGTGCCGGTCTGGGTGGTGCACGCCGAGAAGGGCGACGGCGCGCTCACCGCCGACGAGCGGAGCACCCTGGAGGCCTGCCCGCACGCGACCGTCGTGACGATCCCCGGCACCAGCTTCTTCCTCCCCAACGAGGAGCCGCAGCGGATCGCGGAGGTCACGGTCGAGGCGCTGGCGGCCGCCGGGCCCCGCTAGGGTGTCCGGCGTCACCGCGGGTAGCCGGCCAGCGCGCCGGAGGCCCCTGGCGCTTCCGCCGCCGACGCGGCGCGGATGGCGGAGGTGATGTCGGCGGCCCAGTCGGCGGGGTGGTGGTCGCCGAGCAGCTCGGCGAGCCGTTCCAGCCGCCGGTGACGCTCCTCCGGCGGCAGGGTCAGCGCCCGGTCCAGGGTGTCGACCAGGTCGGCGGGCGAGCGCGGGTCGGTCAGCAGTGCGGCGCCGCCGAGCTGGGCGGCGGCCCCGGCGTGGCGGGATAGCACCAGCACGCCGGACTGTCCGACGGCGCGCTGGGCGGCGATGAACTCCTTCGCGGTGAGGTTCATCCCGTCCTGCAGGGACGTCACCCAGAACACGTCGGCGGCGAGGTAGTGGTCGACCACCTCGGGGAACGGCAGGCTGTGCGGCAGGTACTCGACCGGCCGCCAACCGCCCTTCCCCCAGGCGTCGTTGACCTCGGCGACCCGGCGTTCCAGGGCATGCCGGGTGGCGTCGTACGAGGTGATGCCGGGTTCGGGCGGCGGGCAGACCAGGCGGAACCGCAGCCGGCCGCGCAGCTCGGGCCGGCGGGCGAGCAGGGCGGCGACGGCCTCGACCTTCTGCACGGGGGCCTTGGCGTAGTCGAGGCGTTCGACCGAGAGCACCAAGGGGCCTCCGCCCGCCGCCGTCAGCGCCCCGGCGCGCCGGGGCCGGCGGGCCCGGGCCAGCGCGGTGACGGCGTCGCGGTCGATGCCGAGCGGATGCACGCCGACGCGCGGCAGCGCGCCCGGCGTGCCGGCCAGCACCCGCCGGAACTGCTCGGCGAAGGTCTCGGTGTGGAAGCCGGCCCAGTGCAGGCGGCTCAGCGAGGCGCGGACCTCCGCGGCGGTGGGCAGCGCCGCGAAGACGTCCGGTGCGGGGAAGGGCGTGTGGTGGAACAGGCCGATCCGCAGGTCGGGCCGGAGCGGGCGGAGCAGCCCGGGGACGAGCCACAGGTTGTAGTCGTGCAGCCAGACGGTGGCGCCCGGCGCGGCGTGGTCGGCGATGTGCTCGGCGAACCGCGCGTTCACCTCGCGGTAGCGGGTCCAGGTGTCCGGGTCGAAGCGCAGCCGCCGGGGCTGGGACATCAGGACCGGCCAGAGCGTCTCCTTGCAGGCGCGGTGGAAGTAGGCGGTCCACTCGGCGGGGCTCAGCCGGACGAAGGAGAGCGGCAGGCCGGTGCCGTGCCCCTCCAGCCGGGCCGGGCGCGGGTGCGGGCCGAGCACGGCGGCGGTGGCCCAGACGGCCTGCGGGTTGGCGGCGAGCAGGCTGCGCAGGGTGGGCAGGATGCCGTTGGGGCTCGCGGGCGGCCGCCAGCCGCCAGGGCCCGGCTGGACCGGTGGTCGGTGGTAGCCGACCACCAGCGGGTGGTCGCGTTCCACCCAGCCGAGCTCCTGCAGGGCGGTCAGGATGCCGGCGGCGCCGGGCCGGTCGGGCCGGTGCACGGTGGCGTCCTCGGGGACGGCGGCGAGCAGGGCGGGCTCGGCGTTGCCGACGATGACACCGTGCGCCCCGAGCCCGTACAGCGACAGGTCGTTGAGCGAGTCGCCGGCGACCAGGACGGAGTCCATCGGCCAGTGCTGGTCGGCGGCGAGGGCGGCCAGCGCACCGCCCTTGCTGGCACCGGGCGGCAGCACGTCGAAGTAGCGGTCCGCCGAGTACAGCCAGGTGCATCCCAACGCGGCGACGGCGTCGGTGAGTTCGGGCGTCAGGTGGTCGGGGTCCAGGTGGAACGAGCAGCGGCCGTCCTGGACCACCCCGTGCTGGTAGGCCAGCCCGGGGAAGCGGCGTAACGCGGCCCGGACCCGTTCCGCTCCCGGCCAGCCGGCCCGCAGCCGGCGTTGGAGGCCGGCGACCGGGGACTGGTCGGTGCCGTCGATCACGCTGGCCCCGACGTCGGCGATGATCCAGCGCGGTCTGGGCACCAGCCGGTCCCGCAGGACTTCGCGGACGGAGGACAGCGCGCGGCCGGTCGCGAAGACCACGGTCACCTCGGGGTGCCGGGCGAGTGCGGCGTGCAGTCGGCGGCGGTCGGCGCGGTCGCCGCCCAGCAGGGTGCCGTCGAGGTCGGTGACCAGGACGCGGTCGGGGCGCACCGGCCGGGGCGGCGCGGCCGCCGTGGCCGGTACCGTGCTCCGCCCGTTCGTCTCCGGTTCCGCCATGCTGCCGCCCCCTCGCCGATGGACACGTGAAGGTGCGCCCCGACCGGCGGGCCGGGGCGCACGTCAGATCAGGATCATCGGACGCTAACACGAACCCATCACCGAGTGAATTGGGCGTGCCACGGCGGGCGACGCCCGGGTTCGCGCGCCGCCGACGCGCTGGTGGTGCGCCCCGCCGGCTGCCGCGCGCCGGGCGCGCGGGCCTGCGGACGCGGACCTGCGGACCTGCGGACGCGCGGACGTGTGGACGCACGGGCCTGCGGGTGCGCGGACGTGCTCCTGCCGGCGGTCGTACGGTCGGCGTCAGCGGTGCGGCACGCGGGCGAGCCACTCCCGCAGCCCGGCGGCGTCCGGGGCGCGACTGGAGCCCGGGCCGGTGGTGGCCGCGGCGCCGCAGGCGACGGCGACGGCGAGGCAGTCGGGCAGCTCCCGTCCACCCAGCCGGGCGTGCACGAAACCGGCGTTGAAGCAGTCCCCCGCGCCGGTGGTGTCCACGGCCTCGGCCGGTGCGGCCGCCACGTCGTGGCGCTTGCCGTCCCGGACGGCACAGGCCCCGTCGGCGCCGCGCTTGACGACCACCGTGCGGGCGAGCCCGCCCAGCCGGTCCAGCGCCTCGTCGACCGTGCCGGCCCCGGTCAGCCGCAGCGCCTCGTCGGCGTTGGGTGCGAACACGTCGACCTCGGCGAGGACTTCGCGCACCGTGGGGGTGTCCAGGGTGCCGGGCGTGTCCTGGCAGTCCATGAACACCTCGGTGCCGAGCCGGCGGGCCAGCCGCAGCGCGGCCAGCACCTCGGCGCCGTAGCGGAGTTGGGGAAGGAGCAGCACCGCGGGGCGGTACTCGCGCAGCAGCGCGGCGAGCGGCCGGCCGTCCACCGGGTCCTGATAGCTGACCATGGCCCGGTCGCCGGGGGTGGAGAGGGAGACCGTCACGCTGCGCAGCGGGCCGGGGTGATGGCGGAAGGCGGCCTCGTCCAGCCCCTCCGCCCGGGCCGCGGCCAGGACCTGACCGCTGAACAGGTCGGCCCCGAAGTCGGTGGACCAGACGACGTCGCGGCCCAGGCGGTGCAGCGCCATCGCCGGGGTGTAGGCCCCGCCGGGCAGCAGGTCGAGCGCCTCCGCGAACACCTCCGTCCCGGCCCGGACCGGCCGGTCCAGCTCCCGGAAGACCAGGTCGGCGAAGTAGGCGCCGACCACCAGCACCTCCCGGCGCCGCGCCCTCCCCCGGTCCGCCCGCCCCGGCCCGTTCCGCTCCGCGCCGCGCCCGTCAGCCATCCGCCCGTCACCCTCCCGCCGTTGACCGTCAACCGCTGATCCACCTCTCCCCGGGCCGGCGGCATCCGAAGCACCGGCGGTCGGTTCACGACGGGGCCGCGGCGTTCGATGACCGATCGTCCCGAGGCCGGCCCCGGCTCAGCGGAAGGCGGCGGCGTTGCGTGCGGCCCAGGCGGCGAAGGTGCCGGGAGCCCGGCCGAGGACGCGTTCGACGTCGGGGCTCACCTGCCGCTCCTCCGCGGTCGGTTCGCCCAGGATGGCCAGCGTCCCCTCGACCACGGGCAGCGGCATGAAGCGGGCCATCAGCTCGTGCGCCTGCTCGCGGGTCTGCTCGGTGAACCGGACGGGTTCGCCGAGCGCGGCCGCGATCGCCGCGGCCCGCTCGCGCGGGGTCGTCGGGGCGGGGCCGGTCAGGGTGTAGGTGGCGCCGAGGTGGTCGTGCTCGCGCAGGGCGGCCGCCGCGACCGCGGCGACGTCCTCGGGGTCGACGAAGGGCAGTCCGACGTCGCCGAACGGCGCCTCGGCCGCGCGCCGGGTTCGGACCGACTCGGCCCAGGCCAGGGCGTTGGTGGCCATCCCGCCCGAGCGCAGCACCGTCCAGTCGAGCCCGGACCCGCGGACGGCCTCCTCGAACCGGACCGGGTGCCCGTACACCTCCGGGCGGGTCCCGGCGCCCTGCGAGGAGAGCAGCACCACCCGGCGGACGCCGGCCCGCTTCGCCTCGTCCAGGACGCCGTCCGGATCCTCCCCCGCCACCAGCAGGAACACGGCCTCCGCCCCCTCGAACGCGGCCCGCAGCCCGGTCGGTTCGGCCAGGTCGGCGGCGACCGCGCGGACACCCGGCGGCAGGTCGGCGCCGGTGACGCGCCGGGCCACCGCGGTCACCGGGCCCCCCGCCTCGGTGAGCATCCGGACCAGCGCCCGCCCGACGTTCCCGGTCGCACCCGTCACCACGATCATTTCGGTCTCCCCTGTCGAAAGTCGCGAGTAAGTCAGTTGGCCGACTCACTCCGTTGGGTCGAAACCGTAGCAGCCCCGATCGTCATCGGTCTACAGTTAGTCGGGTGACTGACTCAATGGATTCCCGGACCGCCACGGCACCGGCCGCGGACGCCCCGACGGCCCCGGACGCCCCGGCCGCCGGCGGGGCCGCGAAGACCACCAAGGCCGCGAGGACCGCCGACAAGCGCCGCCGGCTCACCGCCGCCGCCGCGCAGGTCCTGCACGAGCAGGGCGTCGAGCGGACCACCATCGCCGACATCGCCCGCGCCGCCGATGTGCCGACCGGCAACGTGTACTACTACTTCAAGACCAAGGACGACCTGGTCAGGGCCGCTCTCACCGAGCACACCACGTACCTGGAGACCCTCACCGGCGAACTCGACCGGCTCCCCGACCCGCGCGAGCGCCTCAAGGCCCTGGTGGCCACCTGGGTCGGCCGGCGGGACGTCACCGCCCGCTACGGCTGCCCCACCGGCACGCTCGCCGCCGAGCTCGACAAGCGGGACGAGGGCGGCCTCGACGAGGCGGCGGGCCTGGTCATCCGCCGGCTGCTGCGGTGGGTCGAGGAGCAGTACCGGCAGCTGGACGTGGCCGATCCCGGCGGCCTCGCGGTGGCCCTCGTCGGCGCCTACCAGGGGATGTCCCTGCTCTCCAACGCCCTGCGCGACCCCGAGATCATGACCCGCGAGGGCGCTCGGCTGACCGCGTGGATCGACGCCACGGCCTGACGCGCCGACCGGACGCGACGACCTGACGCCGCCCGCCCGGGCGCCCCGGCGGCGGAGGTGGCCGCGCCCGCCGCTACCGCGCGCCCAGGCGGGCGGCGGCCGCGTCCAGCAGCAGCTCCAGGGCGAACGGGTACCCGCTGCCGCGCATGTCGGCCGCCAGCAGGTGGGCGGTCGCGGCGATGTGCGGGTGGGTGGCGGCGGGCAGCTTCGCGTAGCTCGCCTGCCAGACGGCCAGGTCGGCCGCCTGCGCCGCCGGCGGCAGCGCCAGCGCGGCCGCGTCCTGGGCGGCGAAGGCGAGGGCCTGGTCCACGAAGGCGTGGTAGATCCGGACCGCCTCCGCGTCCGGGAAGCCGGCCCGGCGCAGCACGCCGAGGATCGCCTCCACGGCCCGGGTCTCGTTCTCCCGGCCGGTGGTGCGGTGCGCGGCCAGCATCGCCGCCTGGGGGTGCGCCTGGTACGCGGCGTGGATGCGCAGGCCGATCGCCCGCAGGTCGGCCTGCCAGTCGCCGGTGGCCTGCCAGCCGTGCTGGGCGCGTCCGATCAGCTCGTCGGCGACGGCCAGCAGCAGGTCGTCGGTGTTGCGGAAGTAGCGGTAGAGGGAGCTGGGGTCGGCGCCGAGCGCGGCGCCGAGCCGGCGCACCGAGAGGGCACCCGCGCCGTGCTGGCCGATCAGCTTGAGGGCCGTCTCCACGATGACCTGCTCGGAGAGCACCGTGCCCTGCTTGGTCGGCCTCCTGCGCCGCCGCTGCGACTCCGGCACCACGCGTTCGCTCATGGCACGGAGCCTATGACAACGGCGTTGGCCCTTGCAGGCTCCGGGCGGCGGCGGTTCTTTCTCGCCGGCCGCCGGCATCGCTTCCCCCGGGGCGTCGCCGGCGGCCGGCGCCGATCAGGGCAGCAGGCGCTCCACGGCACGGGCGCCGTACTTGGCGAGGTCCTGGCGGGCCTTCTCGACCAGCGCGGGGGTGACGTCGCGGCCCGAGGCCATCACCAGGTCCTCGGGGTCGACGGGGTGTTCGGCGCCGGTGTGGAGCAGACGGTCCGGCGTGGGCATGGAGTCGTTGTCACTGATCCTGGACACGAAGTACCTCCGGGGGCGTGGGCCGACCTGCCACCGGGTGGGCGACAGGCCCTCCCTTCGAGTGTGGACCCATTCTGCCTCAGCCTTCGGCCGGACGGGCTCCCGAGCGCCCGGTCTCTCCTGGAAACGGGCCCGGTTCAGCCGCGGCCCGCGTTGCCGTCGGCGGCGATGGCCGCCAGCCCGTTCTCGGTCGGGCCGTAGAGCCGGCCGCCGCCGGCCCAGTAGGGCACGGGGGTGGCGGAGCTGCCGTTGGGCTTGAATTCGAAGGTCCAGCGGGGGGATCCGGTGCCGGGGTCGAGGGCCCAGACCGTGCCGTGGATCCAGATGTAGAGGGTGTCGTCCGAAAGGTGCGCCGCGGTGTCCTGGAGCACCCCCATGGGGAGGGAGCCGGACCAGCGGGCGGCACCGGTCTTGGCGTCGAGGGCCTGGACGACGGTACGGGCCTTGGCGTAGTGCGTCCCGAGGGCGTAGACGGTGGCGCCGTCGGGAGAGGCCACCGCCGCCTGGACGGCCCACTCCCCGGCCGATCGCCACGCCACCCTGCCGTCGGCCGGATCGACCGCGTAGAGCCGGTCGGCGAGGTAGAGGAAGTTGCCGGCGGCCGAGCAGTGCTGGCCGTCGAAGAAGAACGGCAGACTGGGGATCAGGCCGCCACTGCCGGGGGCCAGTTGCTGCCAGAGGCTCCTCCCGCCGTCGGCGGCGTCGAGCGCCTCCAACCGCCCCGTCTTCTTGTACGTGTTGAGGTCGGTGGCGTAGGTCTCCCAGAGCAGACGGGTGCCCGAGGAGGGGAGGTACAGCCTGGTGGTTTCGAGCAGTTGGCGCGGTTGGACGGTCTGCCAGCGGATCCGGCGGGCGGCCGGCTCGACCGCCCACACGAAGCTGGCCGTGTAGAGGGCCGGGGCCTTGGGGTCGGCCTGGGGGAAGGTGCCGGAGGCCTCCCCGTGGACGTAGACGACGTCGCCGAGCGCCCCGATGACCGAGGCGGAGCGGGTGATCCGCAGGTCCGGCCGGGTGAGGGTCCAGGCCACCGTTCCGGTGGCGAGGTCGACGGCCTTGAAGACGTACGCCAGGTCGTCGGGGCCGCCGTACCCCATGACGTAGGCCGTGCCCCCGGCGACGGCCACCGGGCAGTCGCCGGTGCCGAGCCCGGAGGGGGAGGTGTGGTTGACGAGCGGTCCCCAGCGGGGCCCGCCGTCGCGGTCGAGTGCCCAGACGCTCTTCATCCCGGCGGCGACGACGGTGTCGCCTTCGCCCGTCACCCGGACCAACGGCTCGGCGAGCGGTTTCGTCCAGAGCGGGGTCGCCACCACGTTCGTCTCCAGCGAGCGGGTGTAGTCGGTCGGGTCCGCCGTCGGGCCGGACCGGGGCCCGGCGGCGCCCCCGGGCGTCTTCTCGCCGCCGGTCCGGCTGACGAGCAGCGCCGTGCCGGCGCCGGCCAGCGCGACCGTCCCGCCGGCCAGTCCGAGCAGCAGCCCGCGGCGGCTCGGGCGGCGCGCCGGCGGGGGCGGCGGCACCGGGCCGAGCCGCAGGGTGGGCTGACCGACGGGCACCGCGGCCGACGCGTCGAGCGGCTGCGGGCCGGTCGGCCCGGTGGGCGGGGCCGGTGGGACGGGCGCACCGGGGGCGGCCCGCGGGGCGAGCACCGCCGCCGTCTCCTCGATCGCGGCGACCAGCACCGGGTGCAGCCACGTCCCCGGGACGAGCGGCCCGACCCCCTGGGAGGCGGCGAGCTGCTGCGGCGTCGGGCGGTCGCCCGGGGCCTTGGCCAGGCAGGCCGCCACCAGCAGCCGCACCCCGGCGGGCACCGCCGACAGGTCCGGCTCCTCCCCCACCACCTTCCGCAGGACCTCCAGCAGGTGCCCGCCGTCGAACGGCCCGGTCCCACCCGTGGCCGCGTAGACCAGGGTCGAGCCGAGCGAGAACACGTCGCTCGGCGGGCCCGCCCGCTCGCCCGTCGCCTGCTCGGGGGACATGAACGCGGGCGTGCCGAAGACCGCCCCCTCGGCGGTCAGCACGGTGCCGTCGGCGGCCCGGGCGATGCCGAAGTCGATGATGTGCGGCCCGTCCAGGGCCAGCAGCACGTTGCTCGGCTTGAGGTCCCGGTGGGTCAGCCCGACGGCGTGGATGTTCTTCAGCTCCTCGGCGATGCCCGCCGTGAGGATGCGCAGGACGTGCTCGGGGAACGGGCCGACCAGCCGGACCGCCTCGTCCAGCGCGACGCCCGGCACGAAGGCGGTGGCCATCCAGGGGACGGGCGCGTCGGGGTCGGCGTCCACCACCGGGGCGGTGAAGGCGGAGGACGCCGCGCGGGCCGCCGACACCTCGGCCCGGAACCGCGCGCGGAACCGCGGGTCGCCGGCCAGCTCGGGCCGGATCAGCTTGACCGCGACGGTCCGCCCGCCGGCCGAGCGGCCGAGGTAGACCGCCCCCATGCCGCCGGCGCCCAGCCTGCCGAGCAGGGCGTACGAGCCGATCCGGAGCGGGTCGCCGGGTTCGAGCCGGTGCATGCTCAGGCCCCCTTCGCGGGCACGGCGGTGATCGTCTGGGTGGTGGTGTCGGAGACGCAGAGCCGCCCGGCCCCGGCCGACCAGGCGAGCCTCACCGGGTCCTTGCCCTTCAGTCCCGAGTACTTCCAGCGCGGGGCCCCGTTCGCCGGGTCGAGGGCCCAGATCACGGCGTCCGCGCCCATCCGGTAGAGGTTGCCGTCGGCGTACAGGAGGCGGGCTCCGAGGTACTTGGCCTCCGGGGAGTCGGGCGGCAGCGGCGTGCGCCAGGCGTTCCGGCCGTTCGCCGGGTCCAGGGTGCCCACCGAGTACCCGCCGTCGGCGTCCTTCCAGAGGCAGTGGAGGAGCTTGCCGTCCTCACCGCCGGCGAAGCCGCCGCCGCGGATGGAGCCCCCGACGACTCCGTCCGCCGTCCACGCCGTGCTGCCCTTGTCGTCCGGGTTCAGCGCGGTCAGCTTGCCGTCCGCGTCGGGTGCCAGGAAGTGGCCGCCGGCGGCGGCGATGCCCAGGGCCGCGAGCTTGCGGGTCCAGACGACCGCGCCCGTCGCGTCGAGGACCTTCAGCTGGTCGAGGTTGGAGATCATCACGCGGTCGTCGTCCGGCAGCAGCGCGGACTGGACGAGCAGCGTGTCCTCGCCGTGGAACCAGGCGGTCCTGCGGGCGGCGAGGTCCACCGCCCACACGTGGGAGCCACCCGGGACCAGGCCGCGGTCCTGGCCGTCGCCGGACCCCAGGAAGTAGGCCTTGCCGGACCGGACGCCGGCGAACGACGTCACACCCGTGGCGTTCTTCTGGTCCCGGGTGAAGCGCCAGTCGACCCTCCCGTCGGCCGGGTCGAGGCTCAGCAGGTCGGTCTTCAGGCCCGCCCATTCCGCGACGACGAGCCGGCCGGCGTCCGTCCCGGCGACCGGTCGCGGGGTGTTCGGGTCGATCGCGAAGGCGCCGCCGTCCACCGTCCACTTGGTCCGGCCGGTGTCGTCGAGGCCCCAGATGTGCTGCACGGAGACGCACACCGTCACCCCGTCGACGGCGAGCACCTGCGGGGAGGGCGTCTGCTGGGTCGCCTGCCAACTCGGCTTCGCCTCGGGCACGTCGGCGCCGTTCGGGCGCACGACGGGGGACGGCGAGCCGCTCCCGCCGCCGGCCGTGGCGGTGCCGCGGCGGTCGCTCAGCAGGGCGATCGCGGTCGCGGCGCCCGCGGCCGCGACCACGCCGCCGCCGACGCCGAGCAGC
>NZ_JBHXTG010000101.1:14525-26580 GCF_042677465.1 Kitasatospora sp. NPDC127111 | reverse complement strand
GCGGGCGAGGTGGCCGTACCGCCGGCCCCGCCCGTGGCCGCACCGCCCGTGGCAGCGCCGCCGGTGGCCGCGCCGCCCGCCGTGGTCGGGGCGGCACCGGCGCCGGCGTCGGCATCGGCGTTGTCGGGGCCGCAGGCGGCGAGCGAGAGGGCGGTGGCGGCCGCCAGGGCGGCGACGGTGAGCTTCATGCTGTTCGAACGCATCAGTGCGCTAACTCCCGGGCACGCGCCCGCGAAACCGTTGAACGGCCTGCCCGTGCGGTGCTGCCCTATCCAAGAGGGGTTGGAGACATGGGTACAGCGGGCAAGAAGCCGTCCCCCGATCTGGCTTTCGGTCAGGGACCATACCAGCCGCCCGGCTTGGCGGCCGCCCTGTGTCAGGGCCGTGACCAGGCCGGGTCCAGCCGGTGAAATGGCCTGCGGGCCGCGTGCGCCGATCGCGTAGATTGCGGGGGTAACGGCCGGCCCGGGCCGCCGTACCCGCACCACACCGGAAGGGCGTACAGCGAAGATGAGCGAGGACTCACTGCGGGAGGAGGTGCTGACCGCCCGGCGGATCGTCGTCAAGGTCGGCTCCTCCTCACTCACCACGGCGGCCGGCGGCCTGGACGCCGACCGGGTCGACGCCCTGGTCGACGCGATCGCCAAGGTCCGCAGCCGCCCGGACGCCCCCGAGGTGGTCCTGGTCTCCTCCGGCGCCATCGCGGCCGGCCTCGCCCCGCTCGGGCTGGAGAAGCGGCCCAAGGACCTCGCCCGCCAGCAGGCCGCCGCCAGCGTCGGCCAGGGCCTGCTGGTCGCCCGGTACACCGCCTCGTTCGCCCGGTACGGCATCCGGGTCGGCCAGGTCCTGCTGACCGCCGAGGACGCCAGCCGCCGCGCCCACTACCGCAACGCCTACCGGACGCTGGACCAGCTGCTGGCCATGGGCGCGATGCCGGTCGTCAACGAGAACGACACCGTCGCCACCGCCGAAATCAAGTTCGGTGACAACGACCGGCTGGCCGCGCTCGTCGCCCACCTCGTCCGGGCCGACCTGCTCGTCCTGCTCTCCGACGTGGACGGCCTCTACAACGGCGACCCGAGCCGCCCGGACACCCGCCGGATCGCCGAGGTGACCGGCCCGCACGACCTGGACGGCATCGAGATCGGCAGCGCGGGCAAGGCCGGCGTCGGCACCGGCGGCATGGTCACCAAGGTCGAGGCGGCCCGGATCGCCACCGGCGCGGGCATCCCGGTGGTCCTCACCGCCGCCAGCCAGGCCGCCGACGCGCTGGCCGGCCGGCCCACCGGCACGCTGTTCCTGCGCACCGGCAGCCGCACCTCCGACCGGATGCTCTGGCTGGCCCACGCGAGCAGCCCGCGCGGCGCCCTGCACCTGGACGAGGGCGCCGTCGCGGCGGTCGTCTCCGGGGGCGCGTCGCTGCTGCCGGCCGGGGTCACCAAGGTCGACGGCGAGTTCGCCGCGGGTGATCCGGTGGACCTTCTTGGCGAAAACGGCCACATCGTGGCGCGCGGACTGGTCAACTTTGATGCGAGGGAGTTGCCCCGCCTGCTCGGCCGGTCCACCCGAGACCTGGCCCAGGAGTTCGGCGCCGCGTACGAGCGGGAGGTCGTCCACCGCGACGACCTGGTCGTCCTGCGCGGCTGACCGGCCCGCACCCGCGGCACGGGCGGCTCCGCAGGGAGTGCACGCCCGGCCGCGGGCGAGGAGGGGCGCAGCCGTACGCGTCGGGCCGGGGCCGGCGGGTACGACGACACGACATCGCCGAACAGGAGGCCGCCGGTGGAACGCAGGCGCGAGGCAGCGCTGAACGGAGGAACGGCGGGCCGGCGGCTGACCAGCATCGACGGCGGACGCGAGGGCGACGACCCCGCCGAGCCGGCCGGTCCGCCGCAGCACGGGCCCGGCGCGGTACGCGGCATCCGGCCGGACCGGCGGGGACAGGGCGAGCCGCCCACGGTGCCCGAACAGGCGCGGCTCTGGCACGTGGTGCTGAGCGTCTCCGGGCCGGTCACGCCGCTGTCCGAGCTACGGGCCGGGCTGGAGCGGCTGGCGCACGACCACTCGTTCTTCCTGACCGCCCGCTACGCGGCCGACCACGCGGAGATCCGCTACTGGGAACAGGCCCGCGACCTGCACGACGCGGCCGCGATCGCGCTGCGGCTGTGGGGCGAGCACAAGGCGACCGCGAAGCTGCCGCCGTGGGAGATCGTCGGCCTGGAGGTGGTCGACCGGGCGACGTACCACAAGCGGGTCGCCGAGGGCTTCGGCGACCCGCCACCGCACCTGGGGGGCGTGCACCCGTACTAGCGTCCACCCGTTTTGGGCGTGCACCCCGCGCGAGCGGCCGCGGCTCGCCTCCGGGGCGCTCCGGTCCGGTGCCCCGCTCCCCGGCCGGGGTCGTCTCACCGGGCGAAATACCGGCTCGGCGGGCCCGGCGCAGTCGCTACCCTTGGCGCATGACCAGCGACCTCGCCACCGCCGACAGCCCCGTCCTCGCCGTAGCGCGCCGTGCCCGGGAGGCCGCCGCCGCGCTCGCCCCGCTGCCGCGCCGGGCGAAGGACGCCGCGCTGCTGGCGATCGCGGACGCCCTGGTGGCCCGCAGCGCCGAGATCACCGCCGCCAACGCCGAGGACGTCGCGCGCGCCCGCGAGGCCGGCACCGCCGAGTCGGTGATCGACCGGCTGACGCTGAACGACGAGCGGATCGCCGCCATCGCCTCGGACGTCCGCGACGTCGCCGGACTGCCCGACCCGGTCGGCGAGGTGGTCCGCGGCTACACGCTGCCCAACGGCCTGGACGTCCGCCAGGTGCGGGTCCCGCTCGGCGTCGTCGGCATCATCTACGAGGCCCGCCCGAACGTCACCGTGGACGCCGCCGGGCTCTGCCTGAAGTCCGGCAACGCGGTGCTGCTGCGCGGCTCGGCCTCCGCCTACCGCTCCAACACCGCGCTGGTCGCCGTGCTGCGCGACGCCGTCGCCGCGGCCGGGCTGCCCGCGGACGCGATCCAGCTGGTCCCCGGGGAGAGCCGGGACTCCGTCCAGGAACTGATGCGCGCCCGCGGCCTGGTCGACGTGCTGATCCCGCGCGGCGGCGCCTCGCTGATCCGCACCGTGGTCGAGGGCTCGACCGTCCCGGTGATCGAGACCGGCACCGGCAACTGCCACGTCTACGTGGACGCGCAGGCCGACCTCGCGATGGCCGTCGGCATCCTGCTGAACTCCAAGGCCCAGCGGGTCAGCGTCTGCAACTCCGCCGAGACCCTGCTGGTCCACCAGGACGTCGCCGAGGCCTTCCTGCCGCTCGCGCTCGCCGCGCTGGCCGAGGCCGGCGTGACGGTGCACGGCGACGACGCGGTGCTCAAGGCGGCCGAGGGCTCGCCCGCCACCGTCGTCCCGGCGGTCGAGGAGGACTGGGAGACCGAGTACCTCTCCTACGACCTGGCCGCCGCCGTGGTGCCCTCCCTGGACGCCGCCGTCGCGCACATCCGCCGCTGGTCCTCCGGCCACACCGAGGCGATCGTCACCACCTCGCAGGCCGCCGCCCGCCGCTTCACGCAGCTGGTCGACGCCACCACCGTGGCCGTCAACGCCTCGACCCGGTTCACCGACGGCGGTGAGTTCGGCTTCGGCGCCGAGATCGGCATCTCGACCCAGAAGCTGCACGCCCGCGGCCCGATGGGCCTGCCCGAGCTGACCAGCACCAAGTACATCGTCACTGGTGACGGGCACGTCCGGGGCGAGGCGGAGCAGACCGTGGGCGGCGCGGCCGACGCCCGCTGAGCTCCCGCGCGGCGGTCCGCGTCACACGGGTGACGGACCAACTGCGATGAGCCACAGACAAAACGCCCGCCCGGTAATACGCTGAATCCCGTGGCTGAGGATGTGGGGGGCTTGCCGTACCCCGACGGCGCCGACCACGGTGGTGCGGACGACGAGTTCGCCACCGTGGTCTTCGATGAGGCCTTCGTCCGCTCCGCCGCCGTGCACGAGCCGACGGCCAAGGAGCGGCAGCTCGCCGCCGCCGAGGCCCGGTTCGAGCCGGACACGACGGTGGCGGGCTGGGGCTATGACGTCCCGGTCGGTGACGGGCTCCCGCTGGAGCTGCGCCCGTACCCGAGCGGGCTCGACGACGACCACCTGTACCCCGATCCGTGGTCGGGCCCCGGCCGGGCGGCCGGGCGCCGGACCCGCCGGTGGGGCCGGCCGGGCGGCTACGACCCGGTGCGGGCGCGGCGCGGGCGCTACGTGGCCCAGCAGCGCTGGCACCGGCCGGTGGCCTGGGTGCTCGCCGTGATCATGGGCGTGAGCCTGGTCGCGGTGGCGGTCGCGGCGGTCTACCAGGGCGTGGGCGCCGGCGGCGGTACGCCCCGGCGGCCCGAGTCCGGGAGCAGCAGCGCGGGGGTCGACCCGGTGCCCACGCCGGCCGAGCCCTCGCTCGTGGTCACCGCGCCGGCAGGCTGATCCGCCGCGCCGAGGGGCGCGGGGTCCCGGGGGTGGTGCGCCCCGGGCGGGCGGTCACCGGGCGTCCCCGGGAATGTGCGCGCGCACCCTCGTGGCGGGGTGCGGGTGCGCCTTACCCTGGTGTCATGGGTGACCCGCGAGAGCCTCCGGAGGGTACGCCCGACGGTGGTTCCGGAAACGAGGACGAGTACCGGTCCGTCGTCTTCGACGAATCGTTCGTGCGGGCTGCCCGGATCCAGGAGCTGTCCGCCCGGGAGCGGCTGGCGGGCTCCTTCGGCCGGGCCACCCGCCCGCGCGTGCGGCTCGGCCCGCTGGGCACCGTGCCGCGGCAGGCGCTGGCGCTGCTGCTGCTGATCCTGGTGGCCTTCGCGGCCGCCGTGTACTTCGGCATCAGCTCGCCGAACCGGCAGGCGGTCCGGCCCGAGGGCAGTCAACTGACCGTCAGTCTGGTGGCGTTGAGCCCGGCTTCGGCGGTCCGGCCGGTCGCCGACCCGGCCAGTCCGTTCGCCGCGCTGCCCCCCGGCTACGGCGACGGCGCGCTCGGCCTCGGCACCCCCGCGGGGGCGGCCACCGGGCACTTCAGCAAGGTCGAGGTGACCAAGGCGCTGGACACCGTCCAGCGGTACCTGGTGGCCTCCTCGCTGGCGCCGGCGGCCCTGGTCCAGGGCTCGACCGCCGAGGTGCGGGCGTTCGTCACGCCCGGCGAGCAGGCCCAGTTCGACAGCAGCGTGGCCCAGCCCGTCGACGACCGGCACCACGCGCTGACCGGGTGGGTGGTCCGCTTCGACCCGGCGCAGGTCGCGCTGGCGGCGGACAGCGTGAAGGTGGCCGGCGCGATGCGGATCGACGAGGCGGACAGCAGCACGCTGCAGATCACCACCGACCACACCTTCGTCTACGCGCTGAAGCCGGCCGGGGCGCCGAGCGGTGCCCCGGTGACGCTGGAGACCGTGCGGCGGCAGCTGACCTTCCAGTTCGACCGGATCGACCTGGCGTCCGCCCAACTGCGGCTGGTGGACTCGGTGCTGCAGGCCGGGCCGGTGCCGTGCACCGGATCGCTGGCCGCCTTCGTCCAGCCGGTGCTGGCGGGGCCGGACGGCACGCAGGTGACCGCCCCGACCGGGATCGATCCAGGCAACCACGCCAAGCCGGCCTGGCAGGTCTGCGGGGTGCTGGCGGGCTGAGCCCGTCCGCCGGCCGGCCGGACCCGACACGGCGACGGCCCCCGGCCGTCCCGGGAGGGAGGCGGGGGCCGTCGTACGGGCGGACCGGCCGGCCGTCGCGGGCCGGGGTCAGTCCTCGTCGCGCTGGTCGCGCGGCGCCTGGCCGTTGCCGCGGGCGGCGCCGGCGAAGGTGTCGCGCAGCTTGCCGCCGACCGTGGCCGCACCGCCGGCGACGTCGCGGATCAGGCCCATCAGCGGGTCCTTGCTCTCCTTCACCGAGGTCGTGTAGTGGTCGGCGGCGGCCTTCCACTGGTCGCTGACCGAGGTGTCGGCGTCGTCGGTGCGGCGCGGGTAGGCGCCGGCCAGGATCGAGCGGTACTCGTCGCTCTCCGCCCACTTCTTGAGCTTGGCGACCCGCACCACCGCGAAGGGGTGGCTCTGCGGCAGCACCTGGAGCAGCTTGAGCACGCCGTCGCGCAGGTCCCCGGCCTTCTCGTACTCCTCGGCCTGCTCCAGGAAGGCGTCGACGTTCATCTCGGCCAGGTTGTGGCCGCCGGCCAGCTTCATCAGGGCCCGCATGGACGCCTGGACGTCCTGCCCGGCGAGCAGGCCGGCCCGGTCGCTGGAGAGCTCGGCCTTGCGGAACCACTCCTTGAGCGCGGTGACGATCGCCATGATCGCGAGGTTGCCGAGCGGCAGCCAGGCGATCCGGACCGCGATGTTGGTGAGGATCAGCAGCATCGTCCGGTAGACCGCGTGGCCGGACATGGCGTGGCCCACCTCGTGGCCGATGACCGAGCGCAGTTCCTCCTCGTCGAGCAGTTCGACCAGGCCGCTGGTGATGACGATGACCGGCGTGTCGATGCCGATGCAGTACGCGTTGACCGTCGGGTCCTGGCTGACGTAGAGGTCCGGGACCTTCTCCAGGTCCAGCACGTACGCGGCGTCGCGCACCATGTCGTGCAGCTCGGGGAACTGCCGTTCCGAGGTCTTCACGGCGGTGGCCAGGAACATCAGCCGGATCGAGCGCTCCGAGACCAGACCGGCGAGCTTCTTCAGCACGTCGTCGAAGCCGGTCAGCTTGCGCAGGGCCACGAGGGCGGAGCGGTCCGCCGGGTGCTCCCAGGCCCGGGTGGAGATCTCCGGGAAGCGCTGGCGGCGCCGGCTCGGGCTCTTCGCGGTGGTGTCGGTCATGGTGTGAGTACCCCTCCTGGTCGACGGCGGCCCCGGCCGTTGGCCGGCCCCCGCTGGTCTTCGCCTGCAACGACTGTCTGTGCAACGTCCGTGGTTGCGTACTCGTCCCCGGCCCGTCACCCCACGCGGCCCCCGCACGGCACGGACGGGGCCGCGGGGGGCGGTGGGCGGCGCGGGTGTGAGGGCGGTTTACCCTGAATGCCCTGGAGAGCCGAGACCAGACCTGGCCGCGGTACCGAGCAGTCCGAGGAGCCCGCAGATGTCCACCGACGCCCTTGTCAGCCTGGCCGGCCCGATCTCCACGGAGAACGGCCCGGGGCTCTTCCTGCGGATCATCGTGGTGGCCTCGTTCGTCGGCGTGGGCCTGCTGGCGTGGATCCTGCTGCGGGCCGGCCGCAACAACTGAGCCCCCTGCCGGCCGCCCCCACGGCGTCCGTGAGCACCTCCTCCCCGGGGCCCGGCTCACGCCGGATCAGACGCGGTGGGCCGCCGAGCGGTTGCCGGGTGACCCCCCGTACGATGGCGGGTGGGCCCTCACCCGGCCCGTACACCCCCTGGTCCGTCATCCGAGCCGAGAAGGTCCTGCCGACCATGAGCACTGCCGCCGCACTTCCCGTCCTGAACCTGCTCGCCTCCGAGGGCGAGGGGGGCAACCACGACAGCCTCAACCCGTACCTGACGGGTGGCGCCGCGCTGTTCATCCTGCTGCTGATGCTCTACGTGACCACCCGCTTCAACCGGGACCGCTGAGCCGAGCCGCGAGCCGCTCGGGGAGCGTCCGGCAGGTGTGCCGGCCGCTCCCTCACGCATGCCCGGGGCGGCCCGGGGCGGGGCGGCGCACGGGGCGGCAGGGTGGCCGCACCTGGCCGAGGGGTCTGCGCACCGGGCCTTCGGGAGGTCGGCACCCGGGCGTTCCCGCACCGTAACGGGCGTCGCGTAAGGTGTTCCGGCATGGGAGAGCAGACCGGGAATCCCGGCGGACCGGAACCGGTCAAGCGACGCCTCGGTGTCATGGGCGGCACCTTCGACCCGATCCACCACGGGCACCTGGTCGCCGCCAGTGAGGTGGCGAGCGCGTTCCACCTGGACGAGGTGATCTTCGTACCGACCGGGCAGCCGTGGCAGAAGACGGACCGCCACGTCACCCCGGCCGAGGACCGCTACCTGATGACGGTCATCGCCACGGCGGAGAACCCGCAGTTCTCGGTCAGCCGGATCGACATCGACCGCGAGGGCCCGACCTACACCGTCGACACCCTGCGCGACCTGCACGCGCTGCACCCGGACGCCGACCTCTTCTTCATCACCGGCGCCGACGCGCTCGCCCAGATCCTCTCCTGGCGGGACTCCGAGGAGCTTTTCTCGCTCGCCCACTTCATCGGCTGCACCCGGCCGGGGCACACTCTTTCGGACGCCGGGCTTCCGGTGGGCGGGGTCTCCCTGGTGGAGGTCCCCGCGCTGGCCATCTCCTCCACGGACTGCCGCAACCGGGTCGCCAAGGGCGAGCCGGTCTGGTACCTCGTCCCGGACGGCGTGGTCCGCTACATCGACAAGCGGGCGCTCTACGCGCCGCACCGGACCTGAGCCCGGAGGGGTGCGAGTGAGCGATCGTCGGGGACAACAGCCGGACGACTGGTCCACCGGGCAGTACCAGCAGTACCAGCAGCACCAGCAGCCGTACCGGCCGTACGAGCAGCAGACCGGGCAGGCGCAGCCGCAGCCGCAGGCCCAGTCGCAGTCGCAGTCGTACGAGCCCTACGAGCAGTACGACCAGTACGGGCAGCCGGTGCAGGCGTACGGGCAGGACCAGTACGGCGGCTACCAGGACCAGTACCAGCAGCAGCCCTACCAGCCGTACGGGCAGCAGACCCACCAGTCGCCGCGGTCGCAGCCGTACGGGCAGTCGCAGTCGTACGAGCCCTACGAGCAGTACGACCAGTACGGGCAGCCCGTCCAGCAGGCCTACCAGCAGCCGTACCAGCAGGGCGGCTACGACCCGTACCAGCAGCAGTACGCCACCGCGCCGCAGCCGGTGGTCACCGAGCCGGAGCCCGAGCCGCCCGCGCCGGCGCCGGCCCCCGTGCCGCCGCGCCCGCGCCCGGCCCGGCCGGCCGCCGCCGAGCCGCCCGCCCGGCCCGAGCCGCCGTCCGAGCAGGTCGGCGGGAGCCGCGCGGCCAGGGCCGCCGCCGCCAAGACGCCCAAGGACGCCTACGCCACCGGCGAGTTCACCTTCGTCGACGAGGAGGCGGAGGAGTCCGAGGACGTCATCGACTGGCTGAAGTTCGCCGAGTCCCGCAGCGAGGTGCGCGCCGAGCGCCGCCGCAAGCTGCGCAACCGGCTGATCGGCGCCGCCGTGGTCCTCGCCCTCGCGGGGGCCGGCACCGGCGGCTACCTGTGGTTCACCGGTGGCGACAAGCAGAGCGCGGCCGCCGCCGCGGGCCCGCGCCAGGTCAACGTGGTGCACCTGCGCGACCTGCAGGGCAAGGTCTCCAGCGCGCTGCTGGTCAACGACAGCGCCGGCCACAAGGGCACCGTCCTGCTGCTGCCCGACACCCTGCGGCTGCCCGGCCCCGGCGACCCGCCGGTCACCACCGTCGGCCAGGCCATGGACGCCATCGGCCCCTCCGCCACCCGGGACGGCCTGGCCACGGTGCTCGGCGCCCCGGTGGCCGGCACCTGGCGGCTGGACACCCCGTACCTGGAACTGCTGGTCTCCCAGCTCGGCGGCGTCCGGGTCGACACCAACGCCGAGACCCACGACGGCGGCAAGCCGGACGGCAAACTGCTCGCCGCCGCCGGCAAGAACACCCTGCTCAGCGGCAAGGCCGCGGTCGGGTACGCGACCCTGCAGGCGCCCGGTGAGAACCGGGACGCCCAGCTGGCCCGGTTCGGCCAGGTGATGGACGCGGTCATGCGCACCATGCCGACCGAATTCAAGGATGCCAAGGACGACGTCCACCGGATGAACGCCGTGCTCGACCCGTCGCTGCCGGAGGACGCGCTGGCCGGGGTGCTGGTGCAGCTCGCCCAGCAGGCCAAGGACGGCCACCTCGGCACCACCGCGCTGACCGTCAAGCCGGACGGCTCGCTCGACGAGGCCACCGCCGGCAAGCAGGTCAAGGACGTGCTGGGCGGCACGGTGAAGTCCGCCGCCTCCGGCGACGCCCCGGCCCGGGTCTCCGTCCAGGACGCCACCGGCAACGACCAGGCGGCCGCCGCCGCCCAGGTCCAGGTGATCAACGCGGGCCTCACCTTCATCCCCGGCGGCGCCAAGACCGCGCCGCAGGCCGCCAGTGAGATCCGCTACACCGACGACGCCCGGCAGGCCGCGGCGAAGTCGCTGGCGGTCAGCCTCAACCTGCCGGAGACGGCGGTGAAGAAGGTCACCGACGCGCAGAACGCCGACCTGGTGGTCGTCCTCGGCAAGGACTACCAGCCGCCGAAGGCCCAGTAGCGCGGCGCCCGCGGCAGCGGTTCGCGACGCGGGCCGAAGGTCGCCGACGGCCGCCGGCGGCCCCGGTCGCAGCGGCCCGCGGCGGTCGGGTGCGGGGCGGTCCGCCGTGGGGTGGTCCCGGAAAACGGTTCCGGGGCCGCCCGGGCGGCGTGAGATCCTGGAAGGCGATGCCCGGCCGCACGCCGGGCTCGCCCCCAAGCCGCCGAGCCGGAAGAACACCGTGACCGCCACCGAGCACAGCCAGGAACTCATCACCGTCGCCGCCCAGGCGGCGGCCGACAAGCTGGCGCACAACATCATCGCGTTCGACGTCAGCGAGGTGCTGTCGATCACCGACGCCTTCCTGATCGCCTCCGCGAACAACGACCGCCAGGTCAAGTCGATCGCCGAGGAGATCGAGGACCAGCTCCGCGAGCAGCTGGACATCAAGCCGGTGCGCCGCGAGGGCGAGCGCGAGGGCCGCTGGATCCTGCTCGACTACCTGGACATCGTGGTGCACGTCCAGCACTCCGAGGAGCGCTCCTTCTACTCGTTGGACCGCCTCTGGAAGGACTGCCCCGAGCTGCCGCTGCCGGCCGACGCGCTCGCCTCGCGCAACCGCCCCGACGCGCACACCGACGAGCAGGGCAACGCCGTCGCCCCGGCCGAGGCCGCCCCGGCGGACAACTTCGGCGCCGAGGACTACAGCTGAGCCGGGACGCGCGGGGCCCGCGCATCGTCTTCTGGCGGCACGGCCAGACCTCCTGGAACCTCGAATCGCGCTTCCAGGGCACCACGGACATCGAGCTGACCGGCCAGGGCGTCCTGCAGGCCCAGCGGGCGGCCCGGCTGCTCTCCGGCCTGCGGCCCGACCTGCTGATCTCCTCGGACCTCCAGCGCGCCCGGCGCACCGCCGACGAGCTCGCCAAGGTCACCGGCCTGGACGTGCAGCACCACGAGGGCCTGCGGGAGACCTACGCGGGCTCCTGGCAGGGCCTGACCAACGCCGAGATCCGCGAGCGCTTCCCCGAGGAGTTCGAGGCCTGGACGCAGGGCGAGCCGGTCCGCCGCGGTGGGGGCGAGCTCTCCACCGAGGTCGCCGACCGCTCGGTGCCGGTGGTGCTCGAAGCGGTCGCGAAGCTGCCGGAGAACGGCACCCTGGTGGTGGTCAGCCACGGTGGCACCATCCGCACCATGCTCGGGCGGCTGCTCGGCCTGGAGCCGGTGCTCTGGGAGCGCTTCGGCGGCCTGTCCAACTGCTGCTGGTCCGTCCTGGGCCGGGGCCTGCACGGCTGGCGCCTGCTGGAGCACAACGCGGGCACCCTGCCGCAGCCGGTCATCGGCGACGACACCTGAGCGGTGGCCGACGGCGGCACCGTACGGAGGCACCGGGCGGCGGCACTCGACGGTGCCTCCCGGGCCGCGTCGGACGGCGGCACCCAGCGGTCCGCGGGGGCGGATTTCGCAGTTCCGGGCCTGACCAGTTAGAGTCTTCCTCGTTCGCACGGAGGGAACGCGGCCCGGAAGGGAAGCGGGAGATCCGGTGAGTGCGGGGCTGTAGCTCAGTTGGTAGAGCGCTTGCATGGCATGCAAGAGGTCCGGGGTTCAATTCCCCGTAGCTCCACTCCGCACCTGCGGTCCGCGAGGATCGTGCGTGTCGCGGGGCTGTAGCTCAGTTGGTAGAGCGCTTGCATGGCATGCAAGAGGTCCGGGGTTCAATTCCCCGTAGCTCCACAGACGGCGAGAAGGCCGCCACCCACCGGGGTGGGGCCGTGCGCGTGAGCGCTGGGGAGCGGGCGCGC
>NZ_JBHXTG010000101.1:0-14515 GCF_042677465.1 Kitasatospora sp. NPDC127111 | reverse complement strand
GCACCCGCTCCGAATGCACAGCCATCGTTCTCTCTTCCTGACAACCTGACCGACGACGGGTAGGCGTGGGGCCCCCGCCCCCCCCCCCGGGGGGGGCGCCCTTCCGCGTTCGCGCGTTCGCGCGTTCCCGCCCTCCGCCGGGAGCGGCGGTCCGCCGGAGAGCCGTGGATCCGCTTCGGGGCCCGAGAGGCCGGTCAGGAGTCGCAGACGTGCTTCCAGCGGCCGGGCGGCAGCGTGGCGAGCCGCTCGATCCGCGCACGGTCCTCCGGCCCCTCCGGCAGGTAGACCACGATGTACGTCTCGGGCACCCCCGGCATCGTCAGGTACGAGGCGTTCAGCCGCAGCACCCCGACCTCCGGGTGCCGGAACACCCGCAGCCAGGTCGCCGGCGGCGCCACCTCCTGGCGGTCCCACAGCTCCCGGAACAGCTCGCTGCGCGAGGACAACTGCCGCACGTGCTCCTCCCACGCCGGCTCGCCGACGTGCTTGCCGTACGCGGACCGCAGCACCGCGACCATCCGCGGCAGCGCCTCGTCCCGGTTCAGGAACGGGTTGCAGCACGGATCCGAGAACAACGTGCACCAGATGCTGTTGAACGTGCCGCTGGGAGTCAGGCTCTGGTTGGTCCCGAACAGCGCCTCGTACCCGCGGTTGTACATCAGCACGTCGAACCGGGTGTTCGAGACCGCCGCCGGCAGCGGCAGCAGCGCGTCCAGGATGACCTGGGTGGACGGTTCGAGCACCGGCGGAGCGTCCTGCGCGAGGGGCGAGGCGGACACCCCGGCCAGCCGGAACAGGTGCTCGCGCTCGGTCGGGTCCAGCCGCAGCGCCCGCGCCACCGCCAGCAGCACCTGCTCGCTGGCGTTGATCGGACGCCCCTGCTCCAGCCACGTGTACCAGGTGACCCCCACCCCGGCGAGCTGCGCCACCTCCTCGCGCCGCAGCCCCGGCGTGCGGCGGCGCAGACCGGGCGGCAGGCCGACCTCCTCCGGAGTGACCCGGGCCCGGCAGGCCTTCAGGTAGCTGGCCAGCTCGGTCCGGCGGCGGTCCTTGCGGCCCGCCCCGACGCGGGTGGCACTGTCGGTGGTGCGGAAGTCGTCCAGGACGGTCATACGAGCCATCGTGCCGCACACCGCGCGACGGAGACAGGTGCTGCCAGTACCAGGATCAGCAGGCTCTAACCACCAGTACCGGCCACCCGCCACGCTGAAGCCATGACGGACCTTCAGATCCGGCCCAGCGCGGTCGGCGGCAGCACCCCGGCCCGGGCGGTACGCCCCGGGCTGCTCCTCGCCCTCGTCCTGTGCGGCCAGTTCATGGCCGTCCTGGACGTCTCCATCGTCAACGTCGCCGTTCCGACCATCCGCACCGACCTGCACGCCTCCGGCGCCGCCCTGCAACTGGTCATCGCCGGCTACACCATCGCGTACGCGGTGCTGCTCATCACCGGCGCCCGGCTCGGCGCCCGCTACGGCTACAGCCGGCTCTTCCAGCTCGGCCTGGCCCTCTTCACCGCCGCCTCGCTGGCCTGCGGCCTCGCCCCGGCCACCGGCTGGCTGATCGCCTTCCGGCTGCTCCAGGGCGCCGGCTCGGCCCTGATGGTGCCCCAGGTGATGAGCCTGCTCCAGCGGACCTTCACCGGCGCCGCCCGCACCCGCGCGCTCGGCCTCTACTCGGCCGTGCTGGCCGGGGGCATGGCGATCGGCCAGGTGCTCGGCGGGATCCTGGTCAGCGCCGACCTGTTCGGCACCGGCTGGCGGCCGGTGTTCCTGGTCAACGTGCCGATCGGCCTGGTCCTGCTGGCGGTCGGCGCCCGGCTGCTGCCCAGCCTGCCGGGCGACCGCGAGCGCGGTTTCGACATCCCCGGCCTGGTGGTCCTCGGCGCGGCCCTCGGACTGCTGGTCGTGCCGCTGGTGCTCGGCCACGAACTCGGCTGGCCGGCCTGGGGCTGGGCGATGCTGGCCGGCAGCGCCGCCCTGTTCGCCCTGTTCGCCGTGGTCGAGCGCCGGATCGCCCGGCGCGGCGGCCAGCCGCTGATCTCCGGCCGGGTCCTGCGGGCGCGCGGACTGCGTCCGGCGGCCGGCGGGCTGTTCATGATCATGGCGGCCTTCGCGGGCTTCCTGTTCGCCTTCGCGCTGCACCAGCAGGCCGGCCTCAGCCACAGCGCGCTGCGGGCCGGGCTCTGCTCGGCCCCGGTCGCGGTCGGCTTCGGGGTCTCCAGCCTGCACTGGCAGCGGCTGCCCGGCCGGCTGCACCGCGTGCTGCCGGTGCTGGCCGCCGCGCTGCTCGCCCCCGGCTACCTGCTGCTCGGCGTGCTGCTGGGTGACGGCGCGGAGATCGGCGCGGTGGCGCTGCTGCTGATGGCGGCGCTCGGGCTGGTCGCGGGCTGCGCGTACGCGCCGCTGTTCGCCCGGGCGCTGGGCGGCGTCGCCCCGGCCGACGCGGCGGACGCCAGCGGCGTGATGGTGACGGTCATCCAGCTCGGGCAGGTGGTCGGGGTGGCGGTGCTCGGCTCGGTCTTCCTCGGCGGGGTCGACCTCCCCGCGCCGGCCGGCGACTCCGGGCACGCGCTGCTGGTGACCACCGCCGTGATCGCGGCCTCGGTCGCGACCGCGGCGGTGTTCGCCGCCCGCACCCGGCGGTCGGCGGGGTAGCGGTCGGCGGGACGGCGGCTGGTCGTGCCCGCGGCCGGTCGTGCCTGCGGTGCGGGTGGTGGGCGCCGCGGACGCGGTGCGCCCGCGGTGCGGCGGTGCGGCGGTGGGGTGGCGGGGTGGTCGGTAGGCGCCGCGGACGGCGGTGGGGTGGTCGGTGGCCGGCGCGTGAGTGCCGGCGCCGGCCCCGCCGGAGGTACCTCCGGTAACGGATTCGTGGAGCACCCCTTCGAGCGTGTAAAGTAGTCGATGTCGCCGAGGGAAGCCGAAGGAAACCTCCGGTGACGAAGCAGGTCAAGGGGCTGTAGCTCAGTTGGTAGAGCGCTTGCATGGCATGCAAGAGGTCCGGGGTTCAATTCCCCGTAGCTCCACAGTAATTGAGGGCCGTCTCCCGTTCCGGGAGGCGGCCCTCGGTCGTTGGCGGCCCGTCCGCGAGGGGCGCGTTTTCGCCGACGGCCCGACGGCCGGCCCCGGCCGACCGCTACCGTCGTGCCATGGCCGATCTGGAGCGCAGGCGCAACGAGGAGCTGGCCCGGATACTGCACCAGCTGGGCTGGAACCCGGAGCGGCTCGCCCGCGAGGTGAACCTGGACCTGCCGCCCGGCCTGGCGATCAGCTCCACCGCCCCGTACAAGTGGCGCGACCGCGGCATGGTTCCGCGCAGCCCGCACGACCAGGCCGTCTGCGAGGTGCTCAGCCGCACCCTCGGCATCGCCGTCACCTACGAGCAGCTCTGGGGCCGGATGGGCGGCAACCGGGGCGCCAAGATCCTCTCCCCGCACCTGCTCACCGACCCGTGGACCGCCGACACCGCGCAGACCGCGCTGCGCGAGGCCGCCACCGACGCCGGACCGGTCCGGCTCACCGACCTGTTCCGCGGCGCCGACCTCGACCGGGCCGCCCAGCGGCTGGCCACCCCGCCGCCACCGGTCGGGGGCGAGGGCGCGCTGCGGATCGACCCCGGACTGGTCGGCGAACTCCGGCTGTCCCACCGCGGCAAGGAGCGGCTGGAGCGGGCCTGCGGCGGCGGGCTGGTGCTCGGCCCGGCCCGTGCCGAGCTGGCCCTGGTCGCCAAGCTGCTGGAACTCGGCGGGTACGACGAGCCGCTCGGCCGCGCGTTGTACGGCACGGCCGCCCGGTTCGCCCGGCTGGCCGGCTGGGCCGCGTACGACCTCGGGCACGAGGCGGCCGCCCAGCGGGCGTTCGTGGCCGCGCTGCGGGCCGCGCACCTCAGCGGGGACCGGCGGCTCGGGGTGGGCGTGGTCGGCTCCCTGGTGGTGCTGGCCACGCAGAGCGCCGGCGGGCGGGGGCTGGACGCGGTCAGCGCGCTCGCCGGGGCGCTGGAGACGGCGGGGGACGTGCTCGGCCCGGCCGACCGGGCGCTGCAGCTCGGCCGGATCGCCCGGGCGTACGGGCGGCGGGGCGAGCCGGAGCAGACGCGGGCGGCGGCGGAGCGGGCGTTCGCGGAGCTGGACGGGGCGGGGAGCGGCACGGCGGGTGCTTCGGCGGGTGCGGGTGCTTCGGCGGGTGCGGGCGTGGACGCGGACGCGGCGTCCGGGGAGCCCGGGGCCGGTGCCGCGGACCCCGGGGAGGCGCGGGCGGACCTCGCGGGCATGGTGGGGGAGGGGTACCTCTTCCTCGGCGACCACCGGCGGGCCCGGCCGCTGCTCGCCGAGGCGGTCGCCGGCCTCGGCCCCGGCCGGGCCCGGGCCAGGGCGCTGCTGATGGTCCGGCTGGCGGACTCCCAGCGGCGCACCGGCCGCCACCGGGAGGCCGCCGCGACCGCCGACCGGGCCCGCGCCCTGGCCGCCGGCATGCAGTCCGAGCGGGTCGCCCGGGCGCTGCGCGACTTCGACGCGGCCTCGCGGACGGTATTGCCGGGAGACGCCTGATGCCCTTGCGGTACCCTGAGCCCATGCGAACCGTGCGCCTGCTCCTTAGCCGGCCGCGCTGACCAGGACCGGCCCCGCTCTCGGGCGGCTGCCGGAGTCGGCGTGGCGTCCCCTCCTGCGAGGGGATTTTTTGTTTTCCACCGCCCTTCGCGCGACCGCCCGACCCCGTGACCGCCTCGGCCGTCCGCGGCCGGTCATCCGCCCGGTCACCGGCCCGGTTCGCCAACTGACATCGATGGAGCCTGAAGGACCATGAGCGAGACGACCCCTGCTTCCGGCGCGGCCGAGGCCGCAACCGAGCCGTTCCGGTACAGCGCCACCCTGGCGGCGGAGATCGAGTCCCGCTGGCAGGACATCTGGGAGAAGGAGGGGACGTTCCACGCCCCCAACCCGGCCGGTGACCTGGCCGACCCGGCCGCCGGCGACGTCGCCGCGAAGCCGCACAGCTTCATCATGGACATGTTCCCGTACCCCTCGGGCGCGGGCCTGCACGTCGGCCACCCGCTGGGCTACATCGCGACCGACGTCTACGCCCGCTACCAGCGCATGACCGGCCACAACGTGCTGCACACGCTGGGCTACGACGCCTTCGGCCTGCCCGCCGAGCAGTACGCGGTGCAGACCGGCACCCACCCGCGGGTCTCCACCGAGGCCAACATCGCCAACATGCGCCAGCAGCTGCGCCGGCTGGGCCTGGGCCACGACCCGCGCCGCTCGATCTCCACGATCGACCCGGACTACTACCGCTGGACCCAGTGGATCTTCCTGCAGATCTTCAACTCCTGGTACGACGAGGCGGCCGGCAAGGCCCGCCCGATCACCGAGCTGATCGCCCGGTTCGAGTCCGGCGAGCAGGCCGTCCCGGGCGACCGGACCTGGGCCTCGCTGAGCGCCGCCGAGCGCGACGAGCTGCTGGGCGAGTACCGGCTGGCCTACGCCAAGGAGGTGCCGGTCAACTGGTGCCCCGGCCTGGGCACCGTGCTGGCCAACGAGGAGGTCACCGCGGACGGCCGCTCCGAGCGCGGCAACTTCCCGGTGTTCAAGTCCAACCTGCGCCAGTGGATGATGCGGATCACCGCCTACTCGGACCGGCTGATCTCCGACCTGGACCTGCTGGACTGGCCCGAGGCCATCAAGCTGCAGCAGCGCAACTGGATCGGCCGCTCGGAGGGCGCCCGGGTCGACTTCGCCGTCGGCTCCGGTGACTCCGCCGGGAAGATCACCGTCTTCACCACCCGCCCCGACACCCTGTTCGGCGCCACCTACATGGTGCTGGCCCCCGAGCACGGCCTGGTCGACTCGATCGTCCCGGCGGCCTGGCCGCAGGGCGTCCCCGCCGCGTGGACCGGCGACGCCGCCACCCCCGCCGAGGCCGTCGCCGCCTACCGGGCCGCGGCCGCCGCCAAGTCGGACGTCGAGCGGCAGGTCGAGGCCAAGGTCAAGACCGGCGTCTTCACCGGCGCGTACGCGGTGAACCCGGTCAGCGGCGAGCCCGTCCCGGTCTTCATCGCCGACTACGTGCTGATGGGCTACGGCACCGGCGCCATCATGGCCGTCCCCGCCCACGACCACCGCGACTTCGCGTTCGCCCGCGCCTTCGAGCTGCCGATGCGCTGCGTCGTCCGCCCGACCGACGGCCGCGGCGACGACCCCGCCGAGTGGGACGACGCGTTCGACACCTACGACTCGGTGATCGTCAACTCGGCGCACGACGAGGGCACCCCGGACGGCATCTCGCTGGACGGCCTGAGCGTCGTCGACGCCAAGGCCGCCGTCACCGCCTGGCTGACCGCGCGCGGCATCGGCGAGGGCACCGTCAACTACCGCCTGCGCGACTGGCTGTTCAGCCGCCAGCGGTACTGGGGCGAGCCCTTCCCGATCGTCTACGACGAGGACGGCGTGATGCACGCGCTGCCCGAGTCGATGCTGCCGGTCGAGGTCCCCGAGGTGGACGACTACTCGCCGCACACCTACGACCCGTACGACTCCACCTCCTCGCCGAAGACCCCGCTGTCGCGCAACGAGGACTGGGTCAACGTCGAACTGGACCTGGGCGACGGCGTCCGGAAGTACCGCCGCGAGACCAACACCATGCCCAACTGGGCCGGTTCGTGCTGGTACGAGCTGCGCTACGTCGACCCGAGCAACGGCGCGCGCGTCATCGACCCCGCCAACGAGCGGTACTGGCTGGGCCCGACCGAGCAGAAGCCGGCCGGCGGCGCCGACCTGTACGTCGGCGGTGCCGAGCACGCCGTGCTGCACCTGCTGTACGCCCGCTTCTGGCACAAGGTGCTGCACGACCTGGGCCACGTCTCCTCGGTCGAGCCGTTCCACAAGCTGTTCAACCAGGGCATGATCACCGCGGACGTCTACCGCGACGAGCGCGGCTTCCCGGTGCCCGCCGCCGAGGTCGAGGAGCGCGACGGCAAGTACTTCTGGCAGGGCGAGCCGGTCAAGCGCGAGGCCGGCAAGATGGGCAAGTCCCTGAAGAACGCCGTCGCCCCGGACGAGATCGCCGACGAGTACGGCGCCGACACGCTGCGCCTGTACGAGATGTCGATGGGTCCGCTGGACGTCTCCCGCCCGTGGGACACCCGCGCGGTGGTCGGCTCGTACCGCTTCCTGCAGCGGCTGTGGCGCAACGTCGTCTCGGAGTCGACCGGTGAGCTGGTCGTGACGGACGAGGAGCCGGACGAGGCGACGCTGCGCGCGCTGCACAAGGCCATCGACGGCATCCGCGGCGACATGGCCGGCCTGCGCTTCAACACGGCCGTGGCCAAGGCCATCGAGCTGAACAACTTCCTGGTGAAGCGCGGCTCCACGCCGCGGTCGGTGGCCGAGCAGCTGGTGCTGATGGTCGCCCCGCTGGCCCCGCACGTCGCCGAGGAGCTGTGGCGCCGGCTGGGTCACGGCGAGTCGCTGGCGCACGCCGACTACCCGGTCGCCGACCCGGCGTACGTCGTGGACGAGGCGGTGACCTGCGTCGTGCAGATCAAGGGCAAGGTCAAGGCCCGGCTGGAGGTCGCGCCGTCGATCTCCGACGCCGAGCTGGAGGCGCTGGTCCTGGCCGACCCGGCGGTCGTCGCCGCGATCGGCGACGCGCCGGTGCGCAAGGTGATCGCGCGGGCGCCGAAGCTGGTGAACATCGTCACGGGCTGACGGGAGACCGTTGCCCCGCCGGGCGGGCGTCCTCCGGGGCGCCCGCCCGGCGGCGTTCCTGCGGCCGTGCCGGGGGCTTGCCGCGGGCGTGCCGGGGGTGGTGCGGGCGCTGGTTGGTCGGGGTTTGCCAGGAGGGCTTGCGGGGGGCGTGCCGGGGGTGGTGCGGGCGCGGGGCGGTTCGCCGGGGTAGGGGGTGCGGAGTGCGGTCACCGCGTGGTGAGCCCGGTCAGGAGGCGGGCGGTGAGGCCGCCGTCCGGAGGACCGCGCGCGGCTTCCGGGCCGTCCAGGCCGTGGACGACCCGGTCAACCGGCCCGATCCGGCCGCGCACGCCCGTGACCTGGTGACGGCGCTGAGCGTCACCGCCATCCCCGACGGCCGAGGGCGCGCACTTCGGATCGGAGCGACGCCGGACGACCACGTGGAGGTGCCGGGGGCCGTCCGGCTGGTGCTGGAGCTCCTGGAGAGCCCTGCCGGACGGGACTGAGGGGCGGGGCCGGGTCGGAGTGGCGGCGCCTTCCGTCGGGGAGGGCTTCGGTCGGGGAGGCTTCGGTCGGGGAGGCTTCGGTCGGGGTGGCCCTTCGCGGCCGGCCCGCGGGCCTCGGGGAGATCCCCGATCTGTCCCTGATCTCGGCCCCCGGGCCCCGTTTGGTCTGCCCCCGGGCCCGGCCCGGCCGCTACGGTGGAACCCACGGTGGTCCGGCCCGCGTTGGGCCAGGTGGGGGCCGGTTCGGCTGGCGGAAGGTGGCTCGTGATGGACGTGCTAGGCGTGATGGTCGGACTGGCCCTGCTCTTCGGGCTCGCGGTGGTGGCGCTGGTCGTGGTCGGCGTCGTCAAGGCGGCGAGGACGGTCGGCGAGAAGATGGAACGCCAGGAGGCCAAGGCCCGTCGCGCGGTGGAGAACGTCACGCTCAAGGCCAAGACCTTCACCCAGACCGGCCCGCAGGGGCAGATCTCCGCCGTCCGGCTGGGCCTGCGGACCTCGCTGGACGGCACCCGCCAGGTCCTGGAGAGCGGCCTCGCCCAGGACGGCCAGCTCGGCGAGTCGCTCGCCCTGCTGCGGCGGCTGGACGCCCACGCGGCGGAGCTGGACGGCGAACTGCGGATCCTGGAGCGCGAGCCGGACACCGGGCGGATCGCGGCCAAGCTGCCCGAGCTGCGCGAGCGGGCCGACCGGATCACGCACTCCGCCGAGACCATGCGCTGGGCCGCCCAGGACCGGATGCACCGCTTCGCGGACGACGAGCTGCGCCGGCTCAGCCAGGAGTGCGAGAACGAGGCGGGGGCGCTGCGGCACTGGGACACGGCGGGGGATTCGGGACCCTCGGGCCCTGCCGCCGGTGGTCCGACCGGCGCCGCCGCCGGTGGGTCGGCCTCCGGTGGGTCGGCCTCCGGTGGTGCGGCGGCCGGGCGGGAGCAGGCGCAGCGGGCCGGGTTGACCGACGGGCGCAACGGGCGGCCGAGCGCCGAGGAACTGCTCGGCCTGGCCGAGCCGCTGACGCGGCTGACGGACCGGCTGCGGAAGCCGTCGGCGGGGCCGTCGGCCGGCTGACCGGCGGCGTCTGCGGTGGGCCCGGCCGGTTCCGGCCGGGGGTCGGGATTGATCGGCGGCCTGTCGTGCCCGGGCGGCTGAGGTTTTGGATTCCGGCGGATCGAGCCCGGCCGGTGGCTGGTTCCGACCGGGTCCGACCCGTTTTCGACCGGGTCGGACGGCTGATCGGTGTGCGGGCGTACGGGCCCGCGGCCGGCCAGGTCCGAGCGCTGTCATCCGGGGCGGGTGCGGAGTAACCTCCGGCTCATGCCCGCCGACCTCGCACTCGTCACCGATTCCACGGCCTACCTGCCGCAGGAGACCATCGACCGCCACGGCATCTCCGTGATCCCGCTGAGCGTCGCGATCGGTGACACGGTCCTCGCCGAGGGCGTGGAGATCTCCCCCAAGGACGTCGCCGAGGCACTGCGCGACAAGCAGCGGGTGACGACGTCCCGGCCCAACCCCGAGTTCTTCGCCGCGACCTACCGGGCGGCCGCCGAGGCCGGCGCCCGGGGGATCGTCTCGGTGCACATCTCCGGGGAGTTGTCCGGCACCGTCGAGGCGGCCCGGCTGGCCGCCGCCGAGGCGCCCGTCCCGGTGCGGGTGGTGGACAGCCGGCTCGTCGGCATGGCCCTCGGGTACGGCGTCCTGGCGGCGGCCGAGGCGATCGCAGCCGGGCAGGAGCTGTCCGAGGTGGCCGCGGCCGCCACCCGGCGGACGGCGGTGACCAGCGGCTTCTTCTACGTGGACACCCTCGAGTACCTGCGCCGCGGCGGCCGGATCGGGGCGGCGCGGGCGCTGCTCGGTTCGGCCCTGGCGGTGAAGCCGCTGCTGCACCTGGACGGCGGGCGGATCGAGCCGCTGGAGAAGGTGCGGACCGCCTCGCGGGCCATCGCCCGGCTGGAGGAGGTCGCGGTCGAGTGGGCGGGGGAGCGGGAGGTGGACGTCGCGGTCCACCACCTGGCGGCGGAGGACCGGGCCGAGCCGCTCGCCGAACGGCTGCGGGCGCGGATCCCCGGGCTGCGGGAGCTCTACGTGGCCGAGGTCGGCGCGGTGATCGGTGCCCACGTCGGCCCGGGGCTGCTGGCGGTGGTGGTGGCGCCGCGCTGAGGCGGGGCCGGGGCGGTGGCCGCTCTGCCGGTCGCGGGGTGGTTGGTCTCGGGGTGGTTGGTCTCGGGGTGGTGGGTGGCCGGGCTGCCGGTGGTCGGTGGCGGATGGTCAACTTCGAGGAGTCCGTCTCACTCGTGTGAGCGACCTGTTTTATCCACAACCCCGGGGTTTTCCACAGGTTTCCGTCAATTCTCCCGCGCGCACCGGGGACCTCCTACCGTGCAGCGCATGACGAACCTGACGTTCGGCGCGAAGCGGCGCCAAGAGATCAGCGAGACGGCCGGCCTCCGGATGGCGGCCCTGTTGCCGGCCGCCGACCGGCCGACCGTGACGGGGGAGCCACCGACCACCGGCCCGCCGCCCGACGGTGAGGCGGACGACCAGGCAACGGACGCCGGGCCGGCTCCTGCGCGCTTCCGGTTCGGCCCGGCGGTGATGCTCGACCGACGGGCCGTCCTGGGGCTGGTCGTCCTGCTGTTGCTCACCGTGGCCTACGGCGTGCAGCACTTCTGGCTGGCCGGACCCCAACCGGTCGAGGTACCGGCCGTGGCGGTCGCCTCGGCGGCCGAGGGCACGGGCGTCCCGGCGTCGCCGGAGCCCGGCGCCGGACCGGCAGTGCCCGGCGCGGGCCCCGCCCCTCCCGTCGCGGGGCCCGCACCGCCCGCCGTGGGCGGACCGGAGGCGAACACCGTCGTGGTGGTCGACATCGGCGGCCGCGTGCACTCGCCCGGCGTGCACACCCTGCCCAGCGGCTCCCGGGTGGCGGACGCGCTCCGGGTGGCCGGTGGCCCGCTGCCCGAGACCGAGACCAAGAACCTCAACCTCGCCCGGGTGCTGACGGACGGTGAGCAGATCCTCGTCGGCGAGCCCGCCCCTCCGACGGCCGGCGGGGCAGGCGCCGGGGCCGGGCCCCCGGCACCGGCCGCGCCGAGACAACCGGTCAGCCTCAACCGCGCCACCCTCGAACAACTCGACACGCTCCCGGGCGTCGGCCCGACGCTCGCCCAGCGCATCATCGCGTTCCGCGCGTCCCACGGATCGTTCCGCTCACTCGACCAACTCCGGCAGGTGAGCGGCATCGGCGAGCGAACGTACGCGGAGATCAAACCGATGCTCACCCTCTGACCCGGCGGCTCGCGAACCGGCCGACCGCCCCGGACTCCTCACCCCTGCCCCGCCGACCCGACCGAAGGGAGGTGCCGTCATCGCCACCACCACCGTGGCCGTCGCCGCCCGGCAATCCTCAACGCCCTCTCCCGTCAGCGACCTCCGGCTCCTCCTGCCCGCCGTCGCGGCGTGGGCCGTCACCGCGGCCGTCCTCGGCCACGGCACCGACCACGGACTCCTGCTGCTCCCGGCGGCGGGCGCGGCCGCGTTCCTCGCCGTCCTCCTGCTCACCCGCCCGGCCGTCCGCCGACGCCGCGGCCCCGGCGTCACCGCGGCCGCGGTCCTGCTCACCGGCGCGGCCGCCACCGCCGTGACGCTGCTGCACACCGCCGACCTCCGCCGGGGCCCGCTGCCGGCGCTCGCCCAGACAGCCGCCCCCGTGCCGGAGGTGGGCGTCGAGCTGACCATCGCCGGAGACCCGAAGGCCCACACCTCCCGCACCAGGGGGACCACCGCCGGACAGACCGTCCTCACCGTGGACGCCGTGGTGGACCGGATCACCGTCCTGGTCGGGCCCGCGCCCGGCTCGGGCGCCGCTGCCACCAGGACGCGGACCCCGGTGACGCTCCTGGCCCGCGGCCCGGACCTCGACCGGTGGCAGCGGCTGCTCCCGTCCGCCCGGGTGGCCGTCGAGGCCGACGTCCGCCCGGCGGGGGAGGGTCACGACGACGCGGCCGCCCTGCTGATCGCGCACGGCCCGCCCCGCGAACTCGCGCCGCCGAGCCTGCCGCAGCGGGTCGCGGGCCGGCTGCGGTCGGGCCTGCGGTCGGCGAGCGACGGGCTCCCGCCGGACGCGCGCGGGCTGCTCCCCGGCCTGGTCGTCGGAGACACCTCGCGCCTGCCCGACGACCTCCTGGAGGCGTTCCGGGCCACCGACCTGGCCCACCTGATCGCGGTGAGCGGAGCCAACCTCGCCATCGTCCTCGGAGTCCTGCTCGGCGCACCCGGGCAGGCCGGCACTGCCGAACGGCGAGGCCTGGCCGCACTGTTCGGGATCCCGCTGCGCACCACCGCGCTGCTCGGCACGGCGGTCACGCTGGCCTTCGTCACCATCTGCCGCCCCGAGCCGAGCGTCCTGCGGGCGGCCGGGACCGGGTTGATCGGCCTGCTCGCCCTGGCCACCGGCCGCCCGCGCCAGGCGGTGCCCGCGCTGTCGGGGACGGTCCTGCTCCTGGTGCTCCTGGACCCCTACCTGGCGCGTTCCTTCGGCTTCCTGCTCTCGGTGCTCGCCACCACCGGCCTGCTGGTTCTCGGCCCGCACTGGGCGCAGGCACTGCGCGAGCGGGGCTGGCCGCACCACCTGGCGGGCGCCCTCGGGGCGGCGGCCGCGGCGCAGGTGCTCTGCGCGCCCGTGACGGTGGTGCTGTCCGGGCACATCAGCCTGGTCGCCGTCCCGTGCAACCTGCTGGCCGAGCTGGCGGTGGCCCCGGCGACGCTGCTCGGCTTCGGGGTGCTGGTGCTGGAGCCGTTCCTCCCCGCGCCGGCCCGGCTGCTCGCGGAGGTGGCCGGTCTCCCGGCCGGCTGGCTGGCCGCGGTGGCCCGGCACGGCGCCGAGGTGCCGGGCGGGCAGCTGTCCTGGCCGGGCGGGCTGCTCGGCACGGTGACGCTGGTGCTGGCCACGGTGGCGGTCTGTTGGACGGTCCCGCTGCTGCTGCCCCGGCGTGGGGAGGCGGGTGGGCGTCCACCTCGGCGCGGCTGGGTCCGTCCGCTGGTGGCCGGCCTGCTCTTCCTGGTCCTGGTGGCCGTACTGGTGCGGCCGCCCCTGCTCACCAGACTGGCGACCGGCTGGCCGCCGCCGGACTGGCGGCTGGTCATGTGCGACGTGGGTCAGGGCGACATGCTGGTGCTGCCGGTGGCTCCGGACGACGGGGTGCCGGACAGCGCGATGGTGGTCGACGCGGGCCCGGATCCGCGTGCGGCCGATCGCTGTCTGCGTGAGCTCGGGATCAGGCGGGTGCCGCTCCTGCTGTTGACGCACTTCCACGCGGATCACGTGGAGGGCGTGCCGGGGGTGTTGCGCGGTCGTGCGGTGGGTGCGATCGAGGGTACGGCGGTGGACGATCCGCCGGGTGAGGCGGCCCGGGTGTCCAGGTGGGCGGGGGCTTCGGGTGTCCCGCTGCTGCGGGCCCGGTGGGGCGAGCGGCGGGCGGCGGGGCCGGGTCTGTCCTGGCAGGTGGTCTGGCCGGACGCGGCGGTGCCTCTGGAGGCGTCCGGTGCCAACAACGCGAGTGTTGCGCTGCTGGTGAGTTTGGCGGGCGGGCTGCGGCTGGCCCTGTTGGGCGATCTCGAACCGCCGGCCCAGTCGGCGTTGCTGGGGAGACTGGGAGGTGAGACCGGAGTGGACGTCGTGAAGGTGGCTCATCACGGTTCGGCGCACCAGGACTGGGACTTGGCTGCGGCGCTGAGCCCGAGGCTGGCCCTGATCTCGTGCGGTGAGGGCAATCCGTACGGGCACCCGTCGGCGCGGACGGTGGATCACCTGCGATCCCTGGGAGCCACGGTGTTGCGTACGGACCTCGCCGGGGACATCGCGGTGACGGGTGACACCCCGGCGCGTCTCGGCGCGTCGGTGCACCCGGTCGACACGCACGGTCCGCACGGTTCCCGTGCCTTCCGCGCCGTGGTCCAGGCCGGCGGCCCGCGCGGCCCGCCGGCCTGACCTCACTCCTCCGGCTCACTCGCTCGCCCTCCCCACCGGGAGGAAGGGAGGGGTGGGGAGGGAGGGCGAGGGGGTGGGGGCGGGGGCGGGGGCCCGGCGAAGGGTGACGTACCGGCAAAGGGTGACGCGCCGGCCCGGCCAGTGCCCGGGCCGGCGCGAATGGAGGCGGTCCGGGGTGGTGGAGGGGTTCAGGGTGGGGGAGGCGGCCCGGGGCGGTGGGCGGGGTCGCCGCGCTCCGGGCGGGGCCGGAGCGCCGCGGCGGGCCGGGCGGGGAGAGGGGGGCGGGGGGGGGGTATAAAAAAAAAAACACCCCCCCGCCCACAAAAAAAATGGGGGTGGGAGGGG
>NZ_JBHXTG010000100.1:0-26613 GCF_042677465.1 Kitasatospora sp. NPDC127111 | reverse complement strand
GCCGCCGGGCGGGCGGGCCCGCCGCGGGCCGAACGTCCGGCGCGGGCTTGGTCCTTGGCACGTGGCGCGACCATCAGTCGGTCTCCGCTTTCTTGACTCCGTGGACGAGGGTGGCACTCCCCTTGCCCGTGACCTTCTGCTTGCCGAGCTCGCCCAGCAGGGCCGGCTTGTAGTCGGCGGTCACCGTGACGGTGACGACCGTTCCGTCGGGCGAGAACGTCACGCTCTCGGCCTTCAGGTGGTAGAGCGCGAGGTAGCTGTCAGCGGCGTCCTGGACGTACTTCTCCTGGACCTTGTAGCCCTCGCCGCGCAGGACGGCGGCCTCGTCGAGCTGCTGGCCGCCGACCCGGGCGGCCTCCTGGGCGTAGGCGTCGGTGCGTTCGGCGACGCGCAGCCGGCCGCCGGCGTCCACGACGAGGGCGATCACCAGGACCAGGAAGGCGGCGCAGATCGCGACGAAGACGGCCGTCGAGCCCTCGTCCGACCGGCCCCGGACGCGCCGTGCCCGGATACCCGGTGGCCGGATACCCGGTGGCCGGACACCCGGTGACCGGACGTCCCACGCCCCGACGGACGTCCGACGCACCTCCCACCGGCCGCCCTGCCTCCCGGCCCGGCGGCCGCCCTGCCTCCCGGCCCGCCACCCGACGCCACGGCGCCATGGCCGTTCCTCCCCGGGCCCGTGCGCCATCACGCCCCCTCCCGCACGTTCGTCTCCCCACCGGTCCCCACCGGGACCGCTCCACCTCGTGTCCGCCGTCCCCCGGGAGCTCTCCGCTTGCGTCTCCCCCGCCCGGGCCGTCCCCAATCCCCGCCCGGAAACCTCGTCCGCACCGCCCGTCTCACCCGCCCCGGTAGCGGTCCACCACCGAGATGAAGCTGCCGCTGAGCGTCTTCGTCCCGGGTGCGAGGCGTCCGGGCACCAGGTCGCGCAGGGGCACCTCGCACACCACGGTCACCTCGACGGTGGTCAGTTCCACCCCGTTGCTGCGCAGCCTGCCCGGCTTCCACCTGGCGTCGGTGCGCACGCAGTCCACCCCCTGCTGCCGGAGGGTGGCCATCGCAGTCCGCTCGACCAGGTCGTCCATCCCGTCGGCGCCGCGCGCCAGCGAGGCGGTCCGGGCGGCGGAGCGGGCGGCCGCCTCGACGGTGCCGGCCGCGGTCTGCACCCGGCCGGCGGCGACGGCCACCAGGATCAGCGCGACGACGCCGGGGACGACGATCGCCGCCTCGATCGCCACCCCGCCGCCGTCCCGCCCGCGCCGCGACCGCTCGGCCCGCCGGACGGCGATCCGCCGCCCCCACCGGACCGTCAGGTCCGCCGCACCGAGCGTCCCGCGCGTCACCGCCCGCAACGCCGCACCACGCGTCACGCGCGTCCCACGCGTCACGGCCGGCCCCCAGACCCGCGCGTCACGGCCCGGCCCACGGCCCCACGCGTCACGGCCCGGCCCACGGCTCCACGCGTCACGGCCCGGCTGACAGCCCCGCGCGTCACGGCCGCACCTCCGGCGGCAGGAACCGCTCCCGCGGCGCCTCGGCGGACTGGACGACCGGGGTGCGGAGGAAGGGGACGACCGACGGCGCGGTCAGCTCGACCGTCACCCGGATCAGCTCCGGCGTGCTGCCGGCGGTCCGGACGTCGTACGTGCGGACGCCCTGCCGGCCGAGGAACTCCCTGGCCTGCCGTTCCGCCGCCTCGTTCTTGGCCCCGTCGTCGCGGCTGCCCTGCACGCGTCCGGCGTCCACGCCCTCGCGGGCGGCGGTGAGCGCGACCTGGCGGTAGTACCACCACATCGACACCTGGACGACGAGCAGGATCAGCACGAGGACGACCGGGAACACGATGGCCAGGCTCAGGCTCATCGATCCGCGGTCGTCCCGGCGACGGGGTCGGTCCCTCACGTGGCCGCGCCCGCACCCGGGAGGTTCGGGTCCTGCTCGACCTTCTTCACGACCTTGTCCTTCAGCGCGTACAGGGCCACCGCGACGGCGCCCGCGACGAAGACCAACGCGATGATGGCGAGGGCGAGTTCGATGCTGATCGCGCCGCGGTCGCCGCGCGCCCGGGCGGCCTTCAGCCGGCCGGCCCGGAACTGGAACAGCAGCAGCGCGAACTGGACGGGCAGCAGCGTGGGCCGGATCAACCGGCCTGCCAGGGACTTCAACTGGTCGGACATCGGGGTCTCCCGGGGGTTGGGTGTGGTGTCGGCTGCCTGGTCGGGCGGGTCGGGTACCGCATGACCCGCTCAGGCGAGCATCTGGTGGAGCGCGGGGAAGACGATCAGGACGGTCATCAGCAGGGTCAGGGCGGCCCCGGGCGCGACCATCCGTTCGCTGTCGGCGTTGGCCCTGGCGAGGTCCTCGGCGAGCAGTTCGCCGCGCAGGCCCTTGGCGCGGGCCCGTAGGGTGTCGTAGACGGCGGCGCCGTCGGTGCCGGAGAGCCGCATGATGTCGGCGACGTCCTGCAGCGGGGTCAGCCCGAGGTCGGCGGCCAGCGCGTCCAGGCCGGCCCAGGGGGGCAGCCGGTCGGTGGCGGCGCGGTCCAGGGCGTCCCGGATCCGGCGGAAGACCGGGCCGCGCCCGACCGAGGCGGCGCGGCGCAGCGCCTCGGCGGGCCCGAGGTCGGCGGCCCGTTCCAGGGCGACCAGCTCCAGGTAGGCGGCGATGCCGTGCAGGTACTCGGTGCGCGCCTCCTTGGCCTCGCCGCGCACGATGGCGTCCGGGACGAACCAGAACAGCCCGCCGAGCAGCGGCCCGACCACCAGCGGCAGCGCGAACGGCAGGCCCATGTCCAGCAGGACGGCCATCGCCGCCAGGTACGCCGGCAGGACGAGGCCGATCACGGCGAACAGCAGCTTGTGCGCCATGAACCGGGCCGGGCTGCGGCCGATCAGCGACAGCTCGCGGTGCGGGATCCGCACGCCGCGCAGTCCGGTCGAGCGCTCGCCGATCCGGTCGAACCAGCGCGGCCGCTCGTCCGGGTCGGGCGTCCGGTCGGCGGGCGTGCGGTGCAGCCGGTCCAGTGCCTGGCCCAGGTCCGGTGGGGCGGGCCGGAGTTCGGCGATCAGCAGGGCGACGCCGCCGGCCGCGGCGGCGCCGGCCAGCACGGACCACGGGGAGATCATCGCGCCTCCCCGAGGAGTGCCTGCTCGTCGGCCGGGGCGTCCGGGCCGGCCCCGCCCGCACCGGCGCCGGCACGCCGGCCGGAGCGGCGGCCGCCCACCCGGCTGCGCCGGTCGGCCTCCAGCAGTCGCGGCACCGGCGGGTGCGAGGCCAGCGCGCGCATCCAGGCGATGATCGCCACGAACAGCGCGGCGACCACCGCGAGCACGATCTGGCCCAGCACGGTGCCGTACGGCGCGGTGTACTCGGAGTTGAACGAGCCGAGCACCACCACCAGCACGATGATGCCGACCAGCCAGCGGATGGTGGTGCGGTGCTTGGCCCGGTCGGCCTCGATCGCGCGGCGCTGGCGGACCTCCTCGCGCACCGAGTCGGCCATGTCGGCCAGGGCCCGGGCCAGGCCCGGGCCGCTGTCGCCGGCGCGCAGCAGCAGCGCGGCGAGCACCTTGTCGGCGGTGGCGTCGGCGAGGCTGTCGGCGAAGGCGCGCAGCGCCTCCTCGGGCCGCCAGCGGGCCTGCAGCCGGGCGGCCAGTTCGCCGACCTCGTCCTCGATCGCGGCGGGCGCGGTGCGGCGGCTGGTGACGATGGCCTGGTTGAGGCCGACGCCGAGCAGCAGCACGTCGGCGATCCGCTGGGTCCACTCGGAGAGCGCCTCCAGGCGTTCGATCCGGTGGGTGTCCGGGCGGGTGGTGTCGAACAGCCAGGGCAGGCCGAAGACGCCCAGCGGCACCAGCAGCGCGGTCAGCGGGATGCCGGTGAACAGCCAGCCGAGCGGTGCCCCGGCCAGCGCCACCGGCAGCTGGATCCGGCGCAGCCGCACCACCCGGGCGGGGGCGGTGCCGGGGGCGCCGTACCAGAACACGTGGAGGCGGCCGGCCAGCGGGTTGGGCCCGTCGGCCGGCTCCTCCTCGGCGGGCACGCCGCCGCGGGCCCAGACCACCAGGGCGACCAGGCCGAGCGCGACCAGCAGGCCGCAGAGGGCGAAGAGCAGCATCACCGGGCGCCACCGCCGATCCGCAGCTGCAGCGGCTCGGCCCAGCTCCCGAACCGGGAGCCGAGCAGCGCGGCGTCGAAGCCGGCCCGGCGCAGGTCGTCCAGGCAGTTCGGCGGGGTGTGCGGGACGGCGCGCGGTTCGCCCAGGTCGGGGCGCGGTCCGAACACGGTGTTCAGCGCGGGCCGGCCGCTCTCCCCGAGGCCGGTCACTTCCAGGACGTGCGAGACGAAACGGTGCCGGCGGCCGCCCACGGCCGTCTCGTCGACCATCGAGACGTGCACGATGAGGTCGACGGCGTTGGCGGTGAGCCGGTAGGCGAGCGCGTCGGTCATGTGCGAGCCGTACTCCAGGCAGAGTTCGGCGATGCGGTCGACCACCATGTGCGGGCCGCGGGCGTGCAGGGTGCACATGGAGCCGCCCTCGCCGTTGGTCATGACGCGCAGCATCGGGACGACCTCGCCGGAGCGGACCTCGCCGACGATGATCCGCGACAGCGTCATCCGGAGCGCGGCCGGGATCAGGTCACCGATCGTCAGCTCGCCGGCCATCCGGCCCTCGACCCGCTCGCCGTTGCCCTCCCGCGCCTCCATCGGGACGACCTGGCGCAGGTGGCCGAGGGTGTGCAGCCACAGCTCGAACTCCGACTCCAGGGTGCCGATCCGCTCGTCCGGCGGGATCTCGGCGGCCATCGCGCGCAGCAGGCTGGTCTTGCCGACGCCCTGGGTGCCGGTGATCATCACGTTCTTCCGGGCCCGGATCGCCGCGGCCAGGAAGGCGGCCAGGGTGGCGTCCAGGGTGCCGAGCCGGACCATCTCGGGCAGCGTCGCCGAGGCCACCCGGTGGCGGCGGATCGCCACGTACGGGCGCGGTGTCACCTCGGTGAGCGCCTGGAGGCGCATGCCGCCCTCCAGGCGCAGCGCCAGGGTCGGGCTGGCGGTGGAGAGGCTGCGCTCGCCGCCGCCGTGCTGACGGGCCAGGTCCTGGAGCAGCTCGACCAGTTCGGCGTCGGTGTCGGCCACCGGCGGGACCTGGCGCAGCGGTTGGTGCACGCGGGAGACCCAGACGTCGTCGCAGCCGTTGATCAGGATGTTCTCGATCTCCGGGTCGTCCAGGTAGGGCTGGAGCCGGCCGGCCCGGAACAGCAGGTCGAAGACGGCCTCGGCGAGCGCGCGGTCCTGTTCGCGGGTGGGCGGGATGCCGTGGGTCTGCGCGTAGGCGTCCGACCAGCGGGCGACCGCCTCCTCGATCAGCGCCCGGCCGCGCTGGCGCCGGGTGGCGCGGTCCGGCTCGGAGCCGGAGGCGGCGGTCAACCGGGTGATCTGCTGGTGCAGTTCGGCCGCGACCTGGCGCTTGAGCTCGCGCGCCACCTGCGGGTCGACGGCCGGCCGGGTGCCGGCGCCGCGCCGGTCGAGCGAGGGCAGCTGGGAGGGTACGGCGGTCGGGGTCGCCGCGCCGCCGGGCTGGTAGCCGTCGGGCTGGTGCCCGCCGGGCTGGTAGCCGCCGGGCTGGGGCGGCTGCGGGGCCACCGGGCCGGGCTGGGCGGCCGGTTGGGGCGTCGCCCAGGGCAGCGCGGCCGGATCGGCCGCCGGGTGCTGGTTCAGGGGGCTACCGCGCACGGAGTACCTCCCCGGAGCCGAGGTGCCGGGGCTGCGGCCCGGCCCCGTACGACGGCGCCGCCTGCCGGTACTGCTCCGGCTGTACGCGGCCGTACTCCGCCGTCGGCCCCGGCGCGCCCGGCAGCCCGGAGCCCTGGCCGGACCGCTGGTCCTGACCCGGTCGCTGGTCCTGGCCGTACGACGGCTGCGCACCGTACGACGGCTGCGCGCCGTACTGCTCCGGTGCGCCGTACTGCTGCGTCGCTCCGTACGGCCGGCCGCCTCCCGGCGACCCGTCCCGCGGCCCGTACTCGGGTTCGTGTCCCGGCCCGTACCCGGGTTCGTGTCCCGGCCCGTACCCGGGTTCGTACTCCGGCGCGTACGACGGGCCCGGCCGCTGCGGCTGGACGTGCGCCGGGAAGGGCGCGGGCGCGGCCGGCTGCGGCGCGATCCCGGCCAGCGGCGCGACCGGCCCGGTGGTGATCACCGGCGGCACCTGCGCGTACGGCTGCGGCGGTTGCGGCCGCGCTTGCGGCTGCTGCGCCGACACCTCGGCGCCGGGCGCGGGCGCCGCCGACGGGAGCTGCGCGGGCGTCGGGGCGGCCGTGGGCGCCAGCCGCTGCCGGCGGCGGCGCACCAGCAGCTGCACCTCGTCGGCCGCCGAGCGGGCGGTGCGCATCAACTCCGAGCGGATGAACCGCCGGTCGGTGATGTCCCCGCCGTCGGAGAGCACCCGGGCGGTGCGCACCGCGTGCGGCAGCAGTCCGAGCACCGGCAGCCCGAACTCGCGCGCCACCTCCGCGCCCGAGTACGGCCCCTCGGCGACCAGCAGCAGGCCCAGCGCGTCCGCGCCGGTCCCGGCCACGGCGAGGTCCTCGGCCAGCGAGGTCAGCCGCGGCCGGACCGCGCTCAGCCCGCGCAGGGTGGTGCGGGCGGTGACCGCGACCACGTCGGCCCGGCGGGCCAGGACGGCGCTGGTGCCGGTGGCGCCGGAGCGGCCGAGGTCCAGGATCACGTCGTAGCCCTGCGGTTCCAGCCCGTGCAGCACCTCCATCAGCGGCTCCCAGGTGTAGGCGAGCCCGGGCGCCTGGGTCGGATCGGTGAGGCCGGGCAACAGCAGCCGCTCGGCGTTCCCCTCGGGCGAGAGGTCGATCAGCTGCTCCCAGAGCGTCTGGGCGAGCAGGCCGCGCCGGTCCGCCACGGCCAGGTTGCGCAGCCCGTACACCGCCTCGACCCGGCCCTCCAGCGCGCCGGCCAGTACCGCGCCGCCGTCCGGGTCGCACTCCACCAGCAGGATCCGGCGCCCGGGCTGCAACGGCCAGGCCAGCAGCAGCGCCAGCGCCGTCGTGGTGGCACCCGGGGCCCCGGGGCCGCCGACCACCGCGATCACCGCCATCTCAGGCCCCACCCGCCCCGGGCGGTGCGGTCGACGCGGTCCCGCTGCCGGCGCCGGGACCGGTGCCGGTGCCGCTGCCGGCGGCGTTCGGCGCGGCCGTGCCGGACGGCGCGGCCGCCGCCCCCGACGCCGCCCCCGACGGCGCGCCCGTGGGCGCGGGAGCCCCGGTGGCTCCGCCGGCGCCCGCTCCGCGCGGTGAGAGCACCACCTGGATCCGCCCGCTGGCCACCCAGGCGGCCAGCCGGGAGGCGTCCGCCGCGGGCACCGCCACGTCCACGACCTGGCTGCCGTCGGTGTCCACCCGGCCGACGGTGACCACCACCGCGTTCAGCGAGTCCGGCCGGCCGTTGTCCGGGGTGTAGACGACGACGATCGGCACCCCGGACTGCAGCCTGGTCGCCGGCAGCTGGGTGCGCTTGGCCGAGACGCCCACGATCAGCTGGCCCGGCAGCACGTTCGGCGTCTGGGCGACGTCCGCCTTCAGCAGCAGCGCCCCGCGCTTGAGGTCGGTGGTGGCCCGCTGACCGACCGCCTCGCGGCGGTCCGCGGCGGACACCGGCTTGAGCGCCGGGTCGGTCGCGATCCGCGCCACCACCAGGTCCGCGTCGGTCAGCACCTGCCCGTACGGGACGTCACGGGCCAGCGCCAGCACGGCGACCCGCTGCCCGGTGCTGTTGTAGAGCACCGCGCCGCCCAGTCCGCCCGCGGCTATCAGCGCCACCGCCATCGCCAGCACCGCCGGCCGCCGCCGCCGCGCCCGGAGCGTCCGCCCCGGGGCGTGCGGCGTCACCGGCCCCTGCTCAAGCACTGCCACGGCCACCCCCGGGGTCGCTGTCTGTACGGTTCTCCACCGGGTTCCGGCCCCTCCCACGTCGTTCGTACTCGTTGCTGCGTTCCGCCCCGGCGCCGCCGCACCGCGGTCAGTTGAGGACCTGCACCTCGGCCACCCGCACGGTGAAGGTCTCGTAGAAGGACTTGGTCTTGTCCTTCAACCCCTTGAGGTCGCCGGTGACGTCGACCTTGCCCACCCACTTGACCCTGACCGTCCCGTCGAAGACCCCGCCCGGTTTCACGGCCGAACCGGTGCGGAACTCGTGGCCGCAGGTGGGCGACCTGGCCGCGCCGTAGTGGGCGTCGTACGGGGTCCCGGCACCCTGGGGCCCGGTGCACACCTCCGGCCGGTCGTCGCCGAGGTCCCACTCGACCGACTCCAGCCGCGGGGTCACCGTCACCGTGACACCGCCGGCGGACGCCACCGCGGGGGGCGGCACGGCGAACTCGTCCAGCCAGAGCCAGACCGGCACGCCCACGACCTTGGTGTCCGCCGGCGCGAACCGCGGCTTCACCGGGGGGAACTTGACCTCGCCCCAGGCGTCGGTGGCGAGCTGCGCCGGGTCCGGCGGCGGCGGCGCGGGGTCCTGGGCGAAGAACGTCGGCTGCGGCGCGCCGAACGAGCCGTCGCTGTACAGGCAGGTGACGTCGTAGATCGTCCCGTCGGAGGGTTTGTGGCCCTGCCAGACCGGGTCCTCCGGGCCGGGCTGCGGGCTGGTGGTCCGGTAGTAGCAGCCGTTGGTGCTGCTGAACCAGCCGTTGACCGGGTCGTGGCAGGCCACGACCAGCCCGTTCCACTGGCAGACCTGCGAGCCGCCGCCACCACCGCCGCCCCCTCCACCGCCGGCCGGGGTGGGCGTACTGCCGGGCTTGTGCACGCCCACGCAGATCGAACTGACCGTGCACTGGGTGACCTCCCCCGTGACCGGTGGTTCGTCCGCCATCGCCGGTGTCGCGGGGAATAGCAGCATTCCGGCGAAGAACAACCCTCGGACGGCGATTCGCCGTGCCGGTTTCAGCATGTTCGGTCCACCTCCCGCTTGAACTCCTGGATCAGCCAACGCGTCTGGAACTTCCGCGCCGAAACGGTCGCGATGTACCGGGTCAGCCGCTGCTGTGGATCCTTTACCGCGTGCGTGGTGGCGTCGGCCTGGTGCCAGCCCGTCACGTCGAGGCAGTCCTCGATCACGGCCGTCTGCGGATCCGCCTTCAGGTCGACGCTCTTCACCACCGGGGAATTCCGCGGACTGCCGATCATCACCAGCTTGGCGTCGTGGAGCTGACGGAGATTGACGAGGGCGTCGCGCAAGGCCGTTCCCGAGGAGTACGCCTCCAGGTCCGAACCGTCCGCATCGGAGCGCCCGTAGGCCTCCACCTGGGCCTGCCACCAGTCCTGATACGTCTTCAGCAGCAGACGCCCCTGCGCCCCCTCGGGCCCGTCGGTCGGCGCGATCCCGACGTTTGCGGAACCACCCGAAGGAGTTACCGGGTTCACTTCCGCGACAGTGGGCGCGGTAGTCCCGAGACGATCCACCGAACCGCCGTCACCACCGGCCGCGCAGGCGCTCAGCAGCATCGCCAAAACCAGCCCAGCGACCCCAACCGCCCCAGGGCGCAACACATTTCCGCGCCGCCGCATCGCCCCACCTCGTCGCGACCGACCCCGTCCGTGGTCCGTGGTCGCCAGAAGAATTCCGCCGTCCCGCCGGTGTTGCTGCGAGGGCATCGATTCTTCGCCAACCCGCCCCTTCACGGCAACACCCCGGGCCCCCTGACCTTACGCGGAAGGCGGATCGGTCGGGGCACTTTCGCGCCACAGGACGGCCAACAGTTCTTCGGAAAGCGACAATCCGGCCAATGCGCCCCGAACCGCGGCCCGATTGCGCATCAGCAGGCGTCCGCCCTGCGGCGGGACGAGCAGGCGTGCGCCGGGCGCACCGCCGACGGGGGCGGCTCCGGTCTCCGGGTCGCCGCCGTCGAGCAGGGCGGCGACCGCCGGCTGCAGGTCGAGCGGGGAGACGGCGGCGGGCGCACCGGGCAGCCCCTGCCGGAGCACGGTGGTCAGGGCGCGGCTGAACGATCCTCCGCCACCGGGCAGGACCGCGTCCCGCCCGCGTCTACCGGCGGTGTAGCGGCCGACTCTGCCCCAGAGCGGCACCCGCGGGTAGCTGAGCAGCTCGCCCGCGCCGTCCTCGCCGCCCCCGCGTTCGAGCGCGGCCCAGGTGTCCCGGTCGGCGACGGCGTCCACCAGCAGCAGCGCCTCCTCCTGGTCGCCGTGGACCATCGCGCTGACCACCCAGTCCCACGCCAGCCCGCGCCGGTAGGCGTTGTCCGCGGTGGAGCCGCCGGTGACCAGGGCCAGCCGCCGCCCGCGCGGATCGGCGACCAGCTGGCCCACCAGGCAGACCAGCAGCCACCGGCCGGGCCGGGCGGCCGCCTCGCGCACCGCGGTGAGCATCGTGTTGGCGTCCGCGCCCGGGTCCACCACCGCGACCCGGCAGCCGGCCGAGCCGGCGTCGAAGCACATCCCGGGCAGGACGTCGGCGAGCAGCCGGGCGCCGGCCGCCGCCTGCGCCGAACCGCCGAAGCCCCGGTCCGGTCCGCCGTCCGCCCCGATCACCACGAGATCGACCCCGTTGACCACCCGCACCACCCCCTCCTCGCAGGCCCCGCCGAACCCGGGGCCGCCCACCGCGCCACCACGCGCGCCGTCCGGCCGCGCGCGCCGAACCGCCGGTCCCCCGCGGCCGCCACCGCGCGCGGTGGGCCGCCGGCACGTTCCGCACCGCTGCCGACAAGCTAGCGCCCCGCGGCCCCGCCGTCGGGGCTCCCGGCCCGGGCGCTCCGGGACCATGGGCCCTATCGGCCGCCGCGGCGTCGAGAGGACGATCGGGACCATGGACCGTGACGACCGTGTGGAGAGCCTGAGCGAGGCCGAGTGCCTGCGGCTGCTCAGCACCGTGCCCGTCGGGCGCGTGGTGTACACCGAGCACGCGCTGCCGGCCGTCCTGCCGGTCTCCTTCGAGGTCGCTCCGGACGGGCGCCTGTTGCTCGCCGTGCGCCGGGGGAGCACCACCGCGCGGGGGCTGGACGGCACCGTCGTCGCCTTCCAGGCCGACCGGTTGGACCAGGTCACCCGGACCGGCTGGAGCGTCCTGGTGCACGGCCGGGCCGAGGTGGTGCGCGAGCCGGAGCAGATCCGGCGGGCACTGCGTTCCGGACTGCGGCCGTGGGTCGGCGACCCGGACCCGCTGTTCGTCGCCCTGGTGCCGGAGCTGGTCAGCGGCCGGTACCTGCTGCCCGCCGGCCGCAGGGTGCAGCGGTCCTGACCGGCCACCGGCGCCGTCTTCCCGTCCCGGTGGTTTCCGGTCCTGGTGGTTTCCGGTGATCGCTTTCCGGTCCTGATCGTTTTTCCGGTCCACCCCTGACAGGTGACCCGCGAGTAGGCATACTCTGCCGGAGTCCGCACCCCCACCTGCCACCAGGAGCGCACCGTGACGACCTTCGCCTCCCTCGCCGACCTGACCGCGGCCGTCGGCACCGAGCTGGGCACCAGCCAGTGGCACACCGTCGATCAGGAGCGGATCGACCTGTTCGCCGAGGCCACCGGCGACCACCAGTGGATCCACGTCGACCCGGAGCGGGCGAAGGAGAGCCAGTTCGGCTCGACCATCGCGCACGGCTACCTGACGCTGTCGATGATCCCGGTGCTGGCCAAGGAGTGCTACGGCGTCGAGGGCGTGCGGATGGCGCTCAACTACGGCTCGGAGAAGGTCCGCTTCCCCGCCCCGGTGCCGGTCGGCACGGCGATCCGGGCCACCGCCGAACTGGTCTCCGCCACCGAGGTGCCGGGCGGCGTCCAGGCCGTGGTCCGGTTCACCATCACCAGCGCGGAGAGCGCCAAGCCGCACTGCGTCGCGGAGACGATCACCCGCTTCTACGCGTAGCGCCGGCTTCTCCCGCGTAGCGCCCGTTCCTCCGCGTTGCGCCGGCTTCTTCGCATGGCGCCGGCTTCTCCCGCGTAGCGCCCGCCTCCCCCGCGCGGTGCCGGCCCCGGCGGCCCGGGGCGCGGCGCCGTCGCGCCCCGGGTGTACGCCGAACGGCCCGCACCGGGCCGCCCACCAGGTCCGGGCGGCCCGCTGCGAGTAACCTCCGACGAGATGGTTGTCGTACCGACTCGGCCCCCTGGTCGTGGGTACGCGCCACGGCATGCCCGGTAGCCGTAACCGTCCTTGGAGGTGCCGTGCCCCGCCCCGCCCCCTGGTACTCCCGCGTAGCCGGTCTGACCTCGCAGCTCTCCGGCCCGCCGACCTTCGCCGGGCTGCCCCTGGCCGGACTGCCCCGGGCGGCCTGGCACCGGGTCCGGACGGACGCCTTCGGCGCCGATCCCCGGGGCGAACGGCTGGCCCGGATCCACCGCTCGCCGCAGTTCGCCGACGGGGCGTTCCGCAACCCGCTGCCCACCCGCCGGCTCGTCTACGAACGCACCCCGCTCGAGATCACCCGGGCCCAGCTCGCCTCCGACAAGACCCGCCGGATGCCCGCCGCCGCCGTGCCGCTGCACCGGCTGCTCCCCGCCGACCTGGCCGCGCCGCCCGCCTCCGGCCTGCGGCTGACCTGGCTCGGCCACGCCACCGTGCTCGCCGAGATCGGCGGTCGCCGGGTGCTGTTCGACCCGGTCTGGGGCGAACGCTGCTCCCCCTTCGGCTGGACCGGCCCCAAGCGGCTGCACCCGGTACCGCTGCCGCTCTCCGAACTCGGCCCGGTCGACGTGGTGGTGGTCTCGCACGACCACTACGACCACCTCGACATGGGCACCATCCGCGCCCTCATCGGCAGCCGCGCGGTGTTCGCCGTCCCGCTCGGCGTCGGCGCCCACCTGGAGCACTGGGGCGTCCCGGCCGACCGGCTGGTCGAGCTCGACTGGTGGGAGTCGGCCGAAGTCGCCGGGCTCACCCTGACCGCCACCCCGGCCCGGCACTACTGCAGCCGCGGCCCGCGCACCAGCGCGCTCTTCCTCTGGGCCTCCTGGGTGGTCTCCGGCGGCGGGCACCGGATCTTCCACAGCGGCGACACCGGCTACTTCCCCGGCTTCGCCGACATCGGCCGCCGGCTCGGGCCGTTCGACGCGACGATGATGCAGGTCGGGGCGTACTGCGACTTCTGGCCCGAGGTCCACATGACCCCCGAGGAGGGCGTCCGGGCCCACCTCGACCTCGGCGGCGACCTGCTGCTGCCGATCCACTGGTGCACCTTCAACCTGGCCCCGCACCCGTGGGAGGAGCCCGCCGAGCGGGTCCTCGCCGCGGCCCAGGCGCTCGGGGCCCGGCTCGCGGTGCCCCGCCCGGGCAAGCCGTTCGAACCGGTCGACCCGCCGGCCCTGCGGCTCTGGTGGCGGGCGGTCGCCGCGCTGCCGCAGGCCGACACGGAACTGGTCGTCCCGAACGGCCTCACCCCGGACGGCCTCGCGCCGGACGGACCCGCCGCCGACAGCCTCGCCGCCGGCGGCCTCCCCCCGGCCGGCGGCGCCGCCGCGCCGACCGGGCCGGCGTCGGACGGCCCCGCGGGCCCGGTCGCGGGAAGGCCGGCGGGCCGGCCGAAGGCGGCGGCCGAGGACGACGGGGTCACCGTCTGACCCCCCGGTTCCCCTCGGCGAGCCTCGCCCTCCCCGGATCGACGGTCGACGCCCGGCGGTCGACGGCCCCCGGTGCGGCACCGAGCCCCGCCGCCCTCCCGTCCTCCCGTCCTCCCGTCCTCCCGTCCTCCCGCCGTCCCGCCGGCCCCGCTCAGCCGGCCAGCAGGTCGCGCAGCGTCCGCGCCTCCTTCACGAGGCGGCTCGACCCCGACCGCGCCGCCACCGCGTCCACCTCGGGCACCGGCCCGCGCGCCCCGCAGCGGCGGGCGGCGTCCACGGCCACGGCGAGCACGTCACCGGTGCCGCGGACCGCGTCCCCCGCCAGCAGCGCGGGCAGCGCCGGGCCCAGCACGGACCAGACCGTGCCGTACGCGCCGGTCTCCGCCGCGGCGGCCAGGGCCTGGCCGAGCCGGTTCGGCTTCACCGCGCCACGGGCGACCAGGTCACCGAGCTCCCGGCCGAGCAGGGCGCCGTCCAGCTCCTCCCGGGCGGCGAGGACCAGCAACGCGTCCACCGCGGCCGTGCGGTCCTCGGCGAAGCGCGCGCCCAGGCCGTAGGCGAGCGCCAGGTGGAGGGCGAGCCCGGCCGGACCGCCCGCCTCGGCGAGGACGGGCAGCAGCTCCGGAGCGCCGCGCTGCTCCCGGTCGGCCGCGTCGGCGAACCGGTCCAGCCAGCGGGCGGCCTGCTCCTCGCGGTGGTGCGGGAGCATCGCGGCCCAGTGCGCGGTGGGCCGCCACATCCACTCGTCCTGCTTCCGCGCCCGGGCCACGCTGGGCTCGGTGCCGTCCAGCAGGGCCCGGAACTCCGCGCCCAGCCGCTCACCGGCGGGGCCCTGCGGGCCCGCCCCGAGGCCGGGCTGGGCGACGGAGACGCGGTTGAGCTCCTCCCACCAGCGCTCCCAGTAGGTGTGACCGTGCAGCCGGCTGCCGTTGGCGCTGCGGCCGGGCGCGAACACCACCCGCTCCGAGGGCTGACCGGGCAGGCCGCCGTCGCGCAGCCACTGCGCCACCCACCGCCCGCCGGGTGAGACCAGCCGGCCCGCGTCGGCGAGCACCTCGTCGTCGGTGGTCGGGGTGACCCGCAGCAGGGCCGCGTGCAGGTCCGCCTCGCCCGGGCGGGCCCCCACCGCCTCGTACCCGGCGAGCCGCCCGACCAGGACGGCCGCGTCCAGCGCGCCGGTGGCGTCCGTGGGCGTGGCGAGCAGGAACGGCGGCCGGTCGGTGATGATCCGCTCGGCGGCCTCGGACAGCCGGGCGGCCAGCACCTTGCCGTACGCGGTGTAGTGGGCGCCCTGCAACGCGTGCCGGCCCTTGTTCCGGAACACCGGGCCGCTCCGGTGCTGTTCCACCTGGCCGGCCACGGCGGCCGCGACGTACAGCACGTCCACCGGCTCGCAGTCGCCCCACCGGACGGCGCCCGTCCAGGGGTGCACCCGCAGCACCGGCTCCAGCGCCTCGGCGAGGGCCGGGCGGTCCAGACGGGCGTGCCGGACGAGGCCGTCCAGGACGCGTTCGAACAGGACGACGCCCGGCCGGCCGGACAGCAGGACGGACAGCTCCTCGGCGAGCTCCGCCGGGGTGGCGATCGGCTCCCCGAGCCGCGCCGGCCGGGGCACCGGCGGCAGCAGCTCGCTCCACCCCGCGTCCGGGCCGTCGCCGCCGACCGGCGCGCCCAGCAGCTCGCCGGCCCGCTCGTGGTGCGCCGGGTTCAGCCCCTCGGCGGCGAGCCGCAGTTCGGCCAGGACGGCCTCGCCGGCCTTCTTGAGGTGGCGGGCGACCAGGTTGAGCGCCCGTTCCTGGAGGGCGGTGTCCGGGTGGCCGAAGGCCTCGGCGGCGGTCAGCAGCACCGGGCCGGCCCGCTCGGGCGCGCGCTTCGCGGCCTGGTCGAGCCAGCTCAGCTGAGCCCGGACGAGCTTCTTCTCGGTCCGGAACAGCACCACCGAGGAGGCCTCGGCCAGCACCTCCGGTTCGATCAGCCCGGCCTCGTCCAGCCCGGCGAGCACCTGCTGGGCGTGCCCGGCCACCACCGAGAGCCCGTCCAGCAGGGCCACCAGGTCGCGCACCCGGGCCGCGTACTCCTCGGGGGTTGGTCCGAGGGCGCGCAGCACGTCGAGGAAGACCCGCTGGTCGCCCGGCCGGCCGCCGCGGACCAGCCGGGCCAGGCTGCGGTCGATCAGCTCGGCCCCGTCCAGCCGGCCCTCGGCGGCCAGCGCCGCGAGGGCACCCGGCCAGCGGCCCTCGGGCCGGTCGGCGGGGCCGAAGTCGGCGACCCCGCCGAGGTCGGCGAGCTCGAAGGAACGCGCCACCAGGACCGGCAGCAGCTCGTCCGCCCGCAGCCGCTCCACCAGGGTGGCGCGCGGGCCCCGGAGCGCGTGCCCGCGGTCGTCGATGCCCCAGATCCGTCGGCGCAGCCACTCGGCGGCGTAGGCGTCCGAGGCCGGCACCTCGCAGCCGGTCCGGCGGATCACCGAGTCGACCAGCCCGAAGTACGGCCAGGACCAGCTCGGCCGCTGGTTCCCGGCGATCCGGGTGACCACCTCGACCTGCCACTCCGGCGGCTGCAGGCCGACCATCTCGCTCAGCTCGGGCCCCTCGAGCCCCCGGTTGACGAAGTCCTGCCCGCGGATCCAGGTGGCGGCCCCGGCCGGCCCGGTGTGGCAGCCGGCCCCGGCCACCAGCACGGCCGGGGCCTGTCGCCGGGCCCGCTCGCTCCACTCGTTGCGGATCTCCTTGCGCAGCCGCTTCAGTTCGGCCAGGCAGGCCCGGCGCTCGGCCGGCCCGAGGGCGGCGACCAGCGCGGGCACCTTCTGCGTCCGCCCGGAGCGGACCGCCTCCAGCAGCACGTCGACGCCGTTCACCGGGCCGCCTCCGCGACCGCCGGGGCGTTCTCCCGGACCATCCCGACCGCCAGTACGTGCTTGCACGGCCCGCGCCCGCCCCGGTACTTGGCCCACCAGAGGCAGGTGCAGCTCAGCGCCCCCGCGGCGTCCGTCCGGACCCGCTGGCGGTGGTCGTCCACCGTCACGGTGGCGAGCCCGCCCTCCTCCAGGCGGACGGCGCCCGCCGTGACCAGCGCCCGCGCGGCCCGCAGCCGGGGGTTGTGCGCCTCGGCCCGGCCGGACGCGTACGGCAGCTGCCGGTGGAAGTACGCGGCCTCGGCGGTGTCGTAGCCGATCTGCCCGGCGGTGCCGAGCCGGGTGAGCGCCGCCCGGACCCGGACCGGGGTGAGCCCGGACTGCTCGGCCAGCTCGGCGACGTCGATCCGCGGCTCCCAGGCCAGCAGGACGGCCACCAGCTCGGCGTCCTGCTCGGCGGTGCCGGTGGCCAGCGCGCCGAGCACCCCGCCCTCGCCGGAGAAGCCGCGCGAGGCGTCCGGCGAGAGCGTGAGCGTGAGCCGCATGCCGGGCAGCGCCACCTCCCAGGCCGAGGCCGCCGGGCCGTCGCCGGCCACCGGGCCGTAGACCCGCAGCGCCAGCGCGTGCCGCAGCACCCGCTGCAGCGCGGCCAGCCGCTCCGGGCCGGGCAGGCAGACCGCGCCGGGCACCGGCCGGGTGGTCGGGCGCAGCGTCCGCCCGGCCGGGACCACCCACCGGACGGTGCCGCGGCCGCCGCCGCGGGGCAGCGAGCGCAGGAAGCGGACGGCCTCGGCGGCGGACAGCTCGGCGCGCAGGTCGAAGCCGGCGGCGGTCACCTGGGTCTCGGCGAAGCCGCGCAGCCAGCGATCGGGCAGCGGTACCTTCTTCTCGACGACCGGCCCGTCGAAGGTGGTGACCTCCAGGGCGTCCGGACCGACGGCGAGGTGCAGCGGATCGGCGGGGCCGATCCGGGTGAGAGCCTCGCGCAGCGGGTTGTTGACGTCGACGTTGGTGGTGCCGTGGCCGATCTCGTCGCCGTCGAGCACGGCCCGCAGCACGTCGAGCCGGGCGTAGACGCCGCAGCAGCCGGAGAAGGACTCGAACCGCAGCCGGTCGCCGTTGGCGGTGACCACCGGGTCGAGCGAGGCGCGCAGCTGCGCCTGGTAGTAGCGGGCGGCGGCGACGTCCGCGACGGCGAGCAGCGCGGCGGCGGCCGGCGCGGGGTCGGCGAGGAAGCCCGCGAAGAAGCGCGGGTTGGCGACCGCCCCGAGCGGGGTGGCGCCGCCCGAGGTCTCCAGGGCGAGGCGCGGGCCGTCGGCGCCGTCGAGGACGGCGGACGGGCGCAGGTAGGCGTACGCGTGTGCGGCTTGCGACATGCCGAGCACGCTAGGTGGGGGTACTGACAGTCCGTCGGCCGAGGCACCGCAATGAAACAGGTTCTACCGAGGTTCTCCCGGCGATGTTCCCTCGAAAGGGTTACCCAGGTCACACCGCTGACCGTTGGCTTCTGCCACTATGAGCCCGTGACCGACGTGACCGAACAGGAGAGACGGGCCCCTGACACCGCGGCCCCGTTCACCGAGCTGCTGCGGATCGAGCGGCTCGACGAGAACACGTTCCGGGGGCGGTGCCACGCCGGCGCCCCGATGCGCGCCTTCGGCGGCCAGGTCGCCGCGCAGGCGCTGACGGCCGCCGGGCACACCATCGAGCCGGACCGCGCGGTGCACTCGCTGCACAGCTACTTCCTGCTCCCCGGCGACCCGACCCGCCCGATCCGCTACGAGGTCGACCGGGTCCGCCAGGGCCTGTCCTACGCCACCCGCCGGGTGACGGCGGTTCAGGGCAACGACGCGATCTTCACGCTCTCCGCCTCCTTCAAGCACCCCGAGCCCGCCGCCGACCGGCAGCGCGAGATCCCGCCGCTGCCAGGACCCGAGGAGCTGCCGGACGCGCTCTCGCTCTGGGACGAGGCGGCGCGCGCCGAGCTGACCCGCACCAGCGGCTTCGGCTCGTTGGAGCTGCGGTTCGTCCCGGACGACGCGCCCGGCGTGCCCGCGGCCGTCCCCGGCATGCCGCAGCAGTTCGTCTGGCTGCGCACCGGCTCCCGGCTGCCCGACGACGACCCGCTGCTGCACGTCTGCGCGCTCACCTACCTCTCGGACCTCACGCTGGCCTCGACGGCCGGGCTGCACGTCCAGCCGAACTTCTTCCAGCGCACCGAGCACCCGCCGCGGCTGATCATGGCCTCGCTGGACCACGCGATGTGGTTCCACCGCCCGTTCCGGGCCGACGAGTGGCTGCTGTTCGCCCAGCGCAGCCCGTCCTCCTCGGACGGGCGGGGCCTGTCGCTCGGCGAGTTCTACGACCGGGACGGCCGGCTGGTGGCCTCGGCCGTCCAGGAGGCGCTGATCCGCGACCGCGCGATCCGTTCGCTGACGCCGCGGACCCTCCCGCCGGGGGCCTCTTCACCCGCCTGATCGGGCGGCCGGACGCCCGGTGGACGGCGGGCGAACGGGGGGAGGCCGGTCGGCGTCATACTCCTGGGCGGCCCCGAGCCGTATCATGGTGCGGGTGACCAAGGTTGACCTGTCACCACGACCGGTGGAGGCGATGTCTCCGCGTCAGCTCGAACGCCGCGAATCACTGATCGCGGCCGCGCTAGCCCTGGTGAACGAGATCGGCGTCGAGCGGCTGCAGATGAAGCAGGTCTGCGAGCGGTCCGGAGTCGCCCTGGGGACGGCGTACCGCTACTTCTCCTCCAAGGACCACCTGTTGGCGGCCGCGATCGCGGAGTGGCACCGGCTGCTGCTCGCCGACCTGGTGGCGGAGCTGCGCGGACCGCGGGCCGGGCTCGGCGCGACCGACCGGGTGGTGCGCTTCGTGCGCGGCGGCATGCGCGCCTACCAGCGCCAGCCCGAGCTGGCCCGGCTCCGGGTGGCCGTCGCCGCCTCCACCGATCCCTTCGCCAGCGAGGCCCTGCAGGGCATGGCGCGCGCCGACAGCACCGCGCTCCAGGCGGTGATGGCCGAGGTGCCGGCCGAGGTGCCGGCCGCCGCGAGCGACCTGGTGCGGCACATCGTCGGCCACGCCTGGCAGGGCGAGCTGACGGCCTGGGTGACCGGCCGCACCACGCTCGGCGACGCCCGGCGCCGGCTCGAGGACGTGGTGCGGCTGGTGCTGACCCCGTACGAGACGCCGTACCCGGCCCCGTACGAGGTCCAGCCCGCCGGCTGACGGCCCGGCGACCGGCGGGCCGGCGGGCCGGCCGCGGGGCGGTCGGGCGGTCGGGCGGTCGGGCGGTCAGGGCGGTCGGGCGGGCGGTTACGGCCAGGCGGTCGGGCGGTCAGGGCGGTCGGGCGGGCGGTCACGGCCAGGCGGTCGGGGCGGTCGGGGCGGTCGGGCGAGCGGGCGGGTGGAAGGCCCGGTGTCAGGCCACCGTCACCGGGTGCACCACGACCGCGTCGAACAGGTAGCCCTCGCGGTTGAAGACGGCCACCTCGGGCTGGGTGTTGCCCCGGCGGTCGGTCGCCCGGGCGCGCAGCTCGTACGGGCCGGGCCGCTCCGGGCGCCAGTCGATGCTCCAGCGCGTCCAGTTGTCGGCCCGCGGCTCGTCGCGCAGTTCGGCCGGCAGCCACCGCCGTCCGCCGTCCGTGCTCACCTCGACCCGGCGGACCGGGGCCGCTCCCGACCAGGACCGCCCGTGCAGCCGGTGCGAGCGGCCGGCCGCCAGCACGGCGTCGCGGGCCAGCTCGAACGCGCACTTGACCACCTGCGTGGTCACCGGAGCGCTGCCGTCGGCCGGGTAGTCCGGGCCGAAGAGCCGGTAGAAGTCGGTGTTCCAGGGCGAGTAGAGCGGCTGGTCGGCGACCTCGATCGAGCCGACCCACTTGATCGAGGCGATCCCGATCCAGCCCGGCACCACCAGGCGGACCGGGGCTCCGTGGTCGGGCGTCAGCGGTTCGCCGTTCATCTCGTAGGCGACCAGCACGTCGTCCAGCGCCTTGGCGACCGGCAGCGGGCGGCGCACCCGGCCGAAGCCGACGCCTCCGGCGACGAACTCCGGGTCCAGGCCGGCGGGCAGCACGTCCACCGCGCCGCGGGTGAGGCCGGCCCGGCGGAGCACCTCGGCCAGCCGTACGCCGCGCCACTGGGCGGAGCCGATCCCGCCGAGCGTCCACGGCGTGCCGGGGACGGTCCGCCCCTGCTGGCTGGTGAAGTAGCTCCGGCCGTTGCCGGCGCATTCGATCAGCGCGCCGATCCGGGTGGCGGGCAGGGCCCGCAGGTCGTCGAGGTCGAATTCGACCGCCCGGTCGGCGGGGGGCGCGCCGCGCAGACCGCTGCCGAACAGCCGCAGCCGCCAGCGGTCCGGGTCGATCAGCGGGGTGGAGGTGTGGTTGCGGACGAAGAACCGTTCGACCGGGATGTGGCGGCCGGTCACGGCCCGGCCGTCGGCGTCACGCAACGCGTCCCAGCGCATCTCGGCGTTGGTGCCGCGCGGGACGAACCACTCGGCGGGCAACGGCTTGACGATCCCCGACACCGGGGAATCGGCCCTCGGGGAGCCGAACGCCGGGGGGTGGGCCGCCGGGGCCTGGGCGGAGGCGCGGCCCGGGGCGAGCAGCCCGGCGGCGGCGGGCGTACCGAGCACCCCGGCGGCGGTCAGCAGCCGCAGCAGGGTGCGGCGGTCGACGCCGTCCGCGCGCGCCTCGCCGGCCAGCCACTGCCGGCGGCGCAGGCGGTCGTAGGCGGCCTCCGAGCAGGACGTGCTCCCCGGTCCGGGCGCGGCGCCGGACGGAGGTACGGACGGGGAGCCGGAGAGCGGTTCGGGCCGGTCGGCGGAGAGCGGTTCGGGCGGGAAGTCGGCAGGCACGGGCACACTTCCGTTCGTTTCAGAGCGGACGGTCGGTGAGGAGCGTGAACGCGCGGGCGGAGCGGCGGGGACCGGAACGCGTGCCCCGGCCCCGGCCCGGGGCGGGCACGCGCGGGGCGGGATCAGCGACAACGGCGCGGACGGCGTCCGGCGCGGGGCGTGGCTGTGCACGGCGGCACCGGGGCGGCGTTCCGCCCGGTCGCTCGCTCGGCGGGAACCCCCCGGTCACGTCCCGGAGCATAGGCACACCGGGAACGCCGCGTCAGCCGTTCCCGCCGCGTCCTCGGTACGCCGGCGAAGCATCACCGGCGCATCGCGGGCACGTCAACGGCGCGTCCCCCGGCGCGCGAGCGCCGTGCCGGACTTGACCTTCACACCGGTGGTAGCTCCTACCGTCCTGAGTGCCCGCCACACCGCTGGCGGCCACCCGACGACCCACGGCCGAACAGGAGCCCTCCATGCCCGCGCGCCCTGCCACCTCCCCCGTCTCCCCCACCTCCCCCGCCCCGCTCGCCCCGCTCGCCCGGATCGTCCGCGGCTCCGGTCCCGGGCTGCTGCTCGCCCACGGCGCCGGCGGCAGCGCCCGGGACAACTGGGGTCCGCTGCTGGACGACCTCGCCGCGCACCGCACGGTCGTCGCCCCCGACTTCCCCGGCTCCGGCGACACCTCGGCCGAGCCGGACGAGCTCACCCTCGACGGGCTGGCGGACCGGCTGGTCGCGACCGCCGTCGAGGAGGGCTTGGAGAGCTTCGACCTGGCCGGCTACTCGCTCGGCGCCGCCGTCGCCGTCCGGGCCGCGACCCGGCACCCGCGACGGGTCCGCTCGCTGCTGCTGCTGTCCGGGGTGGCCGGCGGCGACCACCGCCTCCGGTTCACGGCCGAGCTCGCCGCCGCCCTGGCCGAGCACCCGGAGCAGCTGGCCCGCTTCGTGCTCTCGGTCGGGTTCGGCGAGACCTGGCTCAACGCGCTCCCCGACGACCAGTTGGCCGGCCTGCACCAGGCCCTGCTCGCCCCGGCGCCGGCGGGCTTCCGGCAGCAGTTCGGCCTGGCCGGCCGGGCGGACGTGCGCGGCGAGCTGGCCTCCGTCACGGTGCCCGCGCTGGTGATCAGCACCACCGAGGACATGCTCGTCCAGCCGAGCCAGCACCGGACGCTCGCCGAGGGCATCCCGGGCGCCCGGTTCGCCGAACTCGCCTCCGGCCACATCCCGGTGGTCGAGCGGCTGCCCGAACTGCGCAAGCTGGTCCTGGACTTCATCACCGGCCTCGACGGGTAGGCGGGCGTGCGGACGGGTGGGAACAGCGGCGGGCGGGCCGACGGAACGGTGGGAACAGCGGCGGGCGGGCCGACGTTCCGACGATCATGCGTATCGGAGAGCTCGCCCGCCTGACCGGGGTTTCCACCCGCCTGCTGCGGTACTACGAGGAGCAGGGCCTGCTCCGGCCGGAACGTTCCGCCGCCGGCTACCGCGAGTACGGCGAGGACGCCCAGGTCCGCGTACGGCAGATCCGCGGCCTGCTGGCGGCGGGCCTGTCCACCCGGGTGATCGCCGAGCTGCTGCCCTGCGCCAGCGGGCCGCTCCCGGCCCTGGAGGCCTGCCCCGACCTGCTCGCCACGCTGCGCGGCGAGCTCGCCGAGCTCGACACCCGCATCGACGAGCTGACCCGCAGCCGCCGGGCCCTCGCCCGCTACCTCGACACCGCCGAGCCCACCACCCGCGAGTACGCCGCCTGAGGCGGCCGTCGGGCCCGCCGTCCGGGTGATCTGACGGCGGGGGGCCGGTCCACTTGGCACGAACCGACGCCCGCCCCCCATCCGGACTTCACCCACGCGTAGCGATCGTTCACGCCGCCCTGGAACGCTCGGTGTCATGAACGCCAACCCTCCGGCGACCCTCCAGGAACCGCGCTTCCCGCTCCCCCAGCGCCACCGCCGCTACCTGGCCTGCGCCGCCGTACTCGCCTCGATCGCCCTCGGCACCCTCGGCGTCGGCGCCACCGTGGAAACCGTTCAGCACGCCACCGTGACGACGGCCACCGCCAACCGCTGATCCCACCCGCGCCCACCCGGCGGCCCGACCCGAGCCTCCTGAACCACCCGCCCCACCCCCGCACCGCCGTCCGGCCACCCGCCCCGGACGCGGTGCTCTTCGCTACCCGGCACCGCCCGACGGGCCCGCCGACCGACCATCACGGGGTCCGCCACCGACGGATCCGTCCGGGAACGGCACCCGCTGCCCGGGACCGGGAAAAGGTCCGCGGCGGGGGCGTGGCGAACGCCGCGCGGCCACCCGCCCCGGACGACGCGGTGCTCCTCACCGCCCGGCGCCGCCCTACCAACCCGCGCCGCTCCCCGTCCTCAGGCCCGCTGCTCCTCCCGCGGGCAGGCCGGGGCCGGCACCGTCACGGACGGATCCCGCCGGGAGTGACGGCCGGTGCCCGGAGCGGGGAGGAGGTCCGCGGCCGGGGCGTAGCGGGCGGCGGGCGCGCGCAGGAGCCAGCCCGGGGGGCGGGTGCCGCGCGGGGTGGGGGTGATCAGGCCCATCCGGTGGAGCAGGTCGAGGGTGTCGCGGCGCAGCGCCGTGCGGTCGGCGAGGTAGTCGCGGCGCCAGCCGGCCGGGAGGCCGTACTCGTCGGCGATGTCCCCGAGGACGCCGTCTATCAGCGCGTCCGGGACCGGGACGGCGGGGGTGGGGACGTCCGCGCCGGTGGCCTCGTCGGGGAGCGGGCGGACTTCCTCGACCAGGCGTTCGACGAGGAGCAGGGCGGCCTGGGCCAGCGTGCCCGCGCCGGGCAGGGCGAGATCGGTGAGCTCCTCGGCGGGGTCGAGCAGGGCCACGCCCTCGGCCCGCTGCTCGGTTTCGAGGCCGAGGAAGTCGGCGAGGGCGGCGGGGCCGCTGTGGCGGTGGTCGCGGAGCCAGGCGCGCTGGTCCTCGGGGAGGTCGGCGGCGAGGACGGCCGGGGTCTCGGCGAGGCGGCGGCGGACGGCGGTGCCGGGCTCGGCCTCGGCGGCGCGGCGGATGAGGTCGGCGGCGTCGGCGGCGAGCGCGGGCGGCCCGGCGGGGACGGCACGGGCGAGGTCCCGGTCGACGGTCAGCAGGACGGTCTCGGCCGCCGGGTCGGACGGGTCGGCGGGTATGCCGCCGAGCACCTGCCAGCCGGCCAGCGCGGCGAGCGCCATCGCGAGGTCGGCGGGGTCGACGGGGTCGCCGGCGCGGCCCGGTGCGGGGGCGGCGGCCCGCATGGCGGCGAGCAGCCGGCCGAGCGGGAGCCGCTCGGGGGCGTCGACCAGGAGGGCCAGCGCCAGGGCGAGCTGGGCGTAGCCACCGGGGGTGAACGGGGCGCCGGTGCCCGGGTGTTCGAACCCGCGGGTGGCGCCGGGGCCGAGTCCGGCCTTGCCGAGGCGGGCGTGCCAGGGGCCGACGACGAGGCGGTAGCCGAGCAGGGTGTCGAAGCGTTCGGTGAGCCAGTCGCGGTGACGGCGGATCAGCGGGAAGCCGTCGGCGTGCGGCCCGGACGCGGTGACCAGCGGGTGGGCGAGCAGCAGCCGGGCGGCGATGCGGCGTTCGGCGGCGGCGGAACGATCCTGCGTGCCCGCCGCGGCCGAGCGGGACCGTTCGGGCTTGCGGTGCTTGCCGGGCTTGCCCGGTTTGGCGCCCGAGAGGACGACGGGCAGCGCGCCCGCGTCCCGCCGGGCCCGGCGCGGGCCGCGGGCCGGGCGGGCCTCGCGGGTGCGCAGCGCGGCGGGGGTGTGCGCGGTGGGGCCGTGCCACCAGCTGACGTCGGCCCCGGCCGCCGGGTCGGTGCCCGGCTCGGTGCCGGGTCCGGTGGCCGGCTCGGCGGGGGCGCCGAAGTGGCGGGCCGGGTAGAGGCCGAAGGACGCGGTGCAGAGGTCGTCGGCGGTGCCGGGGTCGGCCTCGGCGAACCACTGGGCGAGCCGGAGCAGGCCCGGGTCGGGCGAGAGCGCGGTGGCGCCGTCGGTGGGGCCGGTCTCCTGCGGAGCGTCAGGACCGGCTTCGCGTACGGCGACGACGGCGTCGGTGGTGCTCCGCCCCGCCCCGCCCGCGCGCTCGTCCGCCGTGCCGCCGGCCACCTGCGTGGCGCCGGCCGCGTACTCCTGCTGCTCCATGTCGTGGACCAGACTAGACGGTGGGCGCGGCCCCCGGTGGCACCAACCGGACAGGGCGGCGAATTGGCCGGAGCCCGACGTACGGACTCGGCCGTGCCGTGCGCCCGCCGCGCGCTCGCCACGCGCCCGCCGCTGCGTCACCCCGGTGGCCCGGCAGGCGCTACGCACCGGTAACAAGCCCTTCCGCGCGCGGACCGGGGCCGCATAGGGTGCGGACGAACGGGCCGCCCGCGTACCCGAAGCCCCCACCCTCCCGGAGGACACCCCCGCATGAGCATCCGTACGACCACCCGCGCCGTTCTCGGCGGGCGCCTGCGCTCCGCCACCGGACTGCTCACCGGCTTCGCCGCCACCTCGGCGGCCCACCTGGGCGCGCTGCTCACCGACACTCCCGTGCTGCGGCACGCCACCAAGCCGGCCCTGATGCCGCTGCTGGCCGCGCACAGCGTCACGGCCGCCACCGCGGCCGGGCGGGAGGCCCCGAAGCTGCTGGCGCCCGCGCTGCTGCTCAGCGGGGGCGGCGACGTGCTGCTGCAGTTCGGCGACGACACCGCGTTCCTGGCCGGCATGGGCTCGTTCGCGGCGGCGCACGTCTGCTACGTGACGATGTTCGTCCGGCGCGGTGCGCTGACCGACCGCCGGCGCACGCTGGTGGTCGCGGCCGCGTACGCGACGGCGTGGGCGGTCCTGATGGGCCGGCTCTGGCCGGATCTCGGTGATCTGCAGGTCCCGGTGGCCGGGTACAGCCTGCTGCTCGCCTCCACGGCGGTCGCCTCGGCCGGGCTCGGCTGGCGGACGGGTCTGGGCGGGGCGCTGTTCCTGCTGTCCGACACGCTGATCGCCACCAAGCTGGCCAAGTGGCGCGAACTGCCGGGGCACGAGGTCTGGATCATGGCCACGTACGTCCTGGCCCAGTACCTGCTGGCCTCCGGCGCCCTGCGCGCCCACGAGTCGTCCGACTCGCCCGGCCCGTCCGAGTGGCCGGATCAGCTCGCGGCCGGGGTGCCCGCCACGGCCTGAACGGCGCCCGCCCGGCCGGGCGGCCCCACACACCCACGGCCGGGCGGCCGCACGCACGCCCGGCCGGCCGGCCGGACGGACGGCCGCCCGCACGCAGCGGTGGGGGCCGGGCCGCCCGGCCGGCGGGCCCGCGGCCGCGCCCGGGGGGGGGGGGGCCGGGAGG
>NZ_JBHXTG010000099.1:4030-27326 GCF_042677465.1 Kitasatospora sp. NPDC127111 | reverse complement strand
GGGCCGGGGGCCGGTCGGTTCGGGGGGCCGGTTCCCGGCGCGTGAGCGGTCACCCGGCGCGTGCCGGAGGGAACCCGGCGGCCCCGCTCGCCGCCTAGAGGCAGACCCAGCAGTACAGCTGCTCGCCGGCGTCGCGGGCGCGCCCGGCCAGCAGGACGAGGTCGTGGGCGACGGGCCGCAGGTCGTCGGCGAGCGCTCCGTGCAGTTCCTCCGCCTGCGCCCACCTCTCGGCGATGGCGGGCAGCCGGGAGTCGTGCACCGCCGCGAGCGTGTCACGCACCTCGGGTGGGAGCTGCGACACCCAAGGCCCGGTCACCCAGGGGTCGTCCTCGTCCTCCAAGCCGTCCGGGCCGGGAGCCGGCGAGGTCGGCCAGACGTACGTCTCCCGTACCAGGTCCACCTGCCACGGGACGTCGCGGACGGCCGCGATCAGCTGCGCCAGGACCACGCTCGGGTCGATCCGCTTGGCCTCGACCCCGTCGAAGGCGGGGGGTCGTGCGGTGAGCGGGGACCCGCCGTCGGCCCGTTCGAGTGCCCGGACGACCGCTGCCGCGTCCGGCGCGCGGAAGTAGTCCGTCAGAACGCCCACCGTTGTCCTCCCGACCGTCGGTCTGTTTCGCCAGGTAGTAGATCAGACCCCGCCGACAGCACGCGCGACGGTCCTTCCGGGACTGCCCTGCCAGCTGTTCCTGCCAGTCCTGCTGGATCTGCCGGTCCCGCCCGTTCTGCCGGGTCGGCCCCGGCGGCGTCAGCCGTTCAGGGCGTCGGCGACCGCCCGCGCGAAGCCCTCGGGGTTGTCGAACATGATGGTGTGGCCGCAGTCCGGGATCGCGCGGACGGTGACGCCGGACTCCACGAGCCGGCGGACGCCGGCCGGTGCGCCGTCGGCCTCCGGGTGGAGGAAGGTGCGCGGCTGGGGGAGCGCGGTGAGGTGTTCGCGCAGGGTGGGGACGGTGCCCCGGGCGCGGTGGGCCGCGGTGCGGTGGAGCGCCTCGCGGCCGGCCATGCGCATGGTGGACCACCAGGTGGGGCCGACCCGCTGCTCGGTCCGCGCCCAGCCGCCGGCCAGGAACTCCTCCTCCGTGAAGGTCTCGATGGCGCTGCTGCCGGGCACGGGGACCGCCGGTGCCGGGTCCAGTGAGACGTCGACCAGGACCAGTTTCGACACCAGCCGCGGGTGCCGGGCGGCGAGCAGGATCGCCACCGCGCCGCCCATGCTGTGGGCGATCACCTCGGCACCCGTGACGTCGGCCGCCTCCAACGCGGCGGCCACGGCGTCCGCGTGGGCCTCGAGCGTGTAGCTGAAGCCGGTCGGGCGGTCGCTGATGCCGAAGCCGAGGAGGTCGAGCAGCAGCGACCGCCGGCCCGTCAGCAGGGGGTGCGCGGCGGCGGCCGCCGAGTACACGGGCGAGCTGGCCCCGAGCCCGTGCAGGTAGAGCCGGGCGGGCTCGGCGCCGGGGATCTCCACCCACCGGATCAGGTCGCCGTCGGGGGTCACGGGGGCATGGCGCATGGTCGACTCCTTGCTCGCTGAGGGACGGAGAGACCATACATCGGCGCCGATGCATATCGGAATCGATATACTGCGGGCATGCGGCATGCGGCATGCCGCCGCGCCGCAATCACGCGGTCCCCGCGCTCGCCGTTCGCTACGGTGGGCGGGTTGCCGATCTTCGGACGCCGGCACGACGACCACGCGGGGGATCGACCGCCATGCAGCAGGACCACCCCGCCGGGCCACCGGTGCCGGACTTCGTCGCCGAGCTGGCGGCGCTGGCGGCCACCGGTGCGCTGGACGCCCTCCGGGTCGGCGTCGCACTGTCCGGGCTCACCGCCCGCTACGGCGAGCCCTGGGACGGCGGCCCCGCCGACGGGAGCGGCTCCGGGCAGCACCGGTTCGGCCGGGGCAGCCTGCAACCGGTCTTCTGCCGGTGCGGCCGGCTGGAGCGGCTGTTCATCCCGGTCTGGCACGGCGAGCTGGAACTCCCGCTGCCCGGCGGCGGGCTGCGCACCGTCGACTCGCGCGTCACCGAGTCGGTGCTCACCGCCGCGCTCACCGCGGCCGGCCTCTCCTGGCGGACCATCACCTACGAGAGCCTGCCCGACCAGCGGACCCTCGAACTGACGCCGGCCGAGGACGTGTGGGTGAGCTTCGTCCTCACCGACCGGGAGGACGACGACGACCCGCCGCTGCAGGACTGGGTGCTGAACAAGGCGAGCCTCCGGAGGATCGTCCACCCCCGGTGCCCGGGTGACGGCCCGTCGGACGCCGGCGCCACCCGCGAGCGCTGAGGCACGCCCCCCGCCGCCCGGTGCCGAACGGGCCGCGCGGGCCGGAAGGCCCCGAGGGTACCGGGCCAGGAGTCGATCACACGCCCGGCCTCCGCGCTTCCCCCGGTGGGAACGGGCTTGGTAGCTTGATCATCATGACAGTGGCATTGATCGACTCGGGACTCGGCCTTCTCTCCACCGCCGGCTGGGTGCGGCACCTCGCCCCGGAACTCGATCTGCTGCTGCACTCGGACCCCGAGGGCGCCCCGTGGGGACCCAAGAGCACGTCCTTCATCACGGACCGTCTGTTCGCCGCTGCCCGCTCCGCGGTCGAGCGGGGTGCGGAGGCGATCGTGGTGCCCTGCAACACCGCCACCGTCACGGCGATCGACGCCCTGCGCCAGGCGTTCGAGCCCCGGGTGCCGGTGATCGGCACCGTTCCCGCGGTGAAGCCGGCCGCAGTGGCGGGCAGGAGCATCGCGGTGTGGGCCACCGTGCGGACCACGGCGAGTGACTATCAGGCCCGCCTGATCGCCGACTTCGCGAACGGCAGGCCGGTCGTGCGGGTCGCCTGTCCCGGGCTGGCCGAAGCGATCGACCACGGGGACGTGGCCGCTGCGTCCGAGGCGATCGCCCACGCGGTCGAGCGGACTCCCCTCCACTGCGACGTCGTCGTGATGGGGTGCACGCACTACCCCCTGGTGGCGCCGGAGATCCTGCGGCGGTTGCCCGCCGGCACCACCCTGTACGACAGCGCGGAGGCGGTCGCCCGGCAGACCCTGCGGCGCCTGGGCCGGCCCGCGCGGTCGGACGGCGCGCCGGGGAGCGTCGAGGTGATGCTCAGCGGGCGCCGCGGAAGCCTCCCGGCAAGCGCCCACGCCTACGCCGTGGGCCGGGCCCTCGCCGCCGCGACGCGCGTGGCCGGCGAGGACCTCATGCCGGCGGCCACCCGCCTTCCGGTGCCCGCCCCGGCCGTCTGAGCACGGCCACCTCGGGTCGGCAGCTCAGTCCCCGGTCGGCGCCGGGGCCTGCGCCGGCCCGCCCAGGTGGTCGGGTTCGAGGACGAAGACCGGGATCACGCGGTGGGTCCTCTCCTGGTACGCGGCGTACGGCGGATACGCGGCGACCGCGCGCTGCCACCACTGGGCCTTCTCGTCCCCGGTGACCTCACGGGCCGTCATGCCCCGGCGTCCGGGGCCGTCCTGGAGATCCACCCGCGGGTCGGCCTTGAGGTTGAAGTACCAGACCGGGTGGCGCCGGGCGCCGGCGTTCGAGGCCACCGCCGCGTACCGCCCCTCGTGCTCCACGCGCATCAGCGGAATCTTGCGGATCCGGCCGCTCTTCGCGCCGCGCATCGTGACGATGACGACCGGCAGGCCCGTGTCCCAGAGCGTCGTTCCCCGTGTGCCGCCCGAGCTCTCGTACAGCTCGACCTGGTCGCGCACCATGGGCGCCGGACTCGGCTCGTACTCGCCCTCAAGAGGCATCGCCTTCACCCCATCGTCGTGTCACGGATCACGTCGGCACAGTCCACCACGAACCTCGCGCGAACGGGGCGACCGCCGTGCCCGCCCTGCCGAAGGCTTCGAACGCGACGGCAAGGTCCCGGTGTCGCACCCGGCTCTGGGTCTGCATGGGTCGGGGCGTCCACGGGCAGCGACGTCCCGACCCGACGGCGGACGGGCGCGGCGCCTTGCGTGCCCGACCGGAGCGGGCGTTCGAGGCCGACGGTTCCGGGGCCGCCGACGGGGGGTAGGTTGGCAGCCCGTCGGCCGCGAGGGCCGCCAGGGAGAGGATGGTGGTCGGGTTGGCTTCGCGGGCGGTCGTGGACTGTGCGCTGTACGAGGACGGGCACAGGCTGCCGGGCGCGGTGGAGCTGTCGGACGTCCTGGAGCGGATAGGCGGGAAGGACGGCCGGTTCGTCTGGATCGGCCTGTACGAGCCGAGCGCGGAGCAGTTCGCCGAGATCGCGGCGGCGTTCGGCCTGCATCCGCTCGCGGCGGAGGACGCGGTGCGCGCGCACCAGCGGCCGAAGCTGGAGCGGTACGGGGACACGCTGTTCCTGGTGCTGAAGACGATCGTCTACGTCGAGCACGACGAGGTGACGGCGACCAGCGAGATCGTCGACACCGGGGAGATCATGGTGTTCGCGGGGCCCGGGTTCGCGATCGTGGTGCGGCACGGGAGCGCCCCGGCTCTGGGGGTGGTGCGGCGGATGCTGGAGGCCACCCCGGAGCTGATGGCCGTCGGGCCGACGGCGGTGCTGCACGCGGTGGCCGATCACGTGGTGGACGGCTACCTGACCGTCGCCGACGCCTTCGAGCGCGACGTCGAGGAGCTGGAGGCGGAGGTCTTCTCCGTCGAACGCACCGACGACGCGGGGCGGATCTACCAGCTGAAGCGCGAGCTGCTGGAGTTCAAGCGGGCGGTGGTGCCGCTGGGCACGCCGCTGCAGCGGCTGTCGGACGGTACGTCGGGCCTGGTGCCGACCGCGATAGCGGCCTACCTGCGGAACGTGGCCGACCACCACGCGCAGGTCAGGGAGCAGATCCTCGCCTTCGACGAGCTGGTGGGCAACATCCTGGGCGCGAGCATCGCGCGGCTGTCGGTGCAGCAGAACACCGACATGCGCAAGATCAGCGCCGGGGCGGCCCTGGTCGCGGTGCCCACCCTGGTCGTGGGCGTGTACGGGATGAACTTCGACTTCATGCCGGAGCTGCGGTGGAAGTTCGGCTACCCGCTGGTCCTGCTGCTGATCGTCGCCGTCTGCGGGTTCGTCTACCGGGCGTTCCGCCGCAACGACTGGCTGTAGCAGCGCCCCGTGCCGTCCTGCCGCTCACCTCGGGATCACCTCCGGACCGCCGGTGGCTCACCTGCGAACCATCTCCGGGATCGGCGGTGTCGGGTGAGGGCGCCGTCGGCGCAGCCAGAGGTACAGCAGCAGGCACGGCAGGAGCAGGCCGCAGACGCTGAGGACGAGGAACGCGGTGAAGCTGCTGATGTGGCTGACCAGCCACGCGAAGTTCTGTCCGAAGAAACCGACCACGAAGGACAGCGGCAGGAACACCGACGCGAGGATCGTGAGCCGTTCCATCGTGGCGCTCTGCCGAAGATTGATCTTGTTCTGTTCGACGGAGATCACCGCGATGTTCGCTTCCAGGACGGTGGCCAGCAGGTCGCGTTGGGCGGCGACCTCCTCGTTGACCAGCAGGAGGTGGTCGTGCACGTCGCGGAAGTACGGCAGGAGTTCGGACGGTGACCTGCCGGACTGCAGCCGTCGGCCGAGCACGGCGAGCAGCGGGTGCACGGCGCGGTAGAAGTCGGTGGCCTCGCGGCGCAGGAAGTAGATCCGTTCGGTGGGGGCGACCGCTCCGGAGAACACCGTGGCCTCGATCTGCTCGATGTCGCGATCGAGCTCCGCGACGACGGGTGCGTAGCCGTCGACGACCTGGTCGAGGATCGCCCACAGCGTGGCGGCGCTGCCGGCGCGCAGCAGTTCGGGGCGGCGCTCGAGCCGGCTGCGGGCCCCGGAGAGCTCGCTGGCGATGCCCTGGCGCACGGTGATCACGAAGTGTTCGGCGAGGAAGATGCTGATCTCGCCGGTGTCGACCTCCTCGCGCTCGTCGTCGTAGCGCGCGGTGCGCAGGATGATCAGCTCCGTGCCGTCCTCGTACTGCTCGGCCTTGGGCCGCAGGTGGAAGGCCTGCGCGTCCTCGATGGCCAACTCGTGCAGGCCGAAGCTCTCGCGTACCTTGGCCAGCTCCTCGGGCCCCGGTTCGAAGACGCCCAGCCAGACGAATCCGCCCTGTGCGCAGCGTGCGGCCGCCTGCTCCAACGGCATCGGGCCTTCGTGCTGGCGGCGTCCGTCGCGGTAGTGTGCACAGTCGACGATCATGGCCTTCCTCCTCGCCTCCGCGCGCTACGCACCCGGGTCGCCGGCGGCGCCGTGGCGCTCACACGCCCCCCAGCAATAGATGCTCCTCCGATTCGCCCGGATTTCCGACCCACCCCAGCACGCCCACTACGCGGAGCGACCGGCCGTGGTCCGTCCGGTGCGACGCGTGCGACCGGTGGCACCGGTTCCACCGGACGGAACGCGCGGCACCTCGACGCACGAGCCCGCCGGTCCCGGTCCCCGGGTCAGGGGCGGCCGAGGAGGGCCGCGCCGGCGATGGTGTCCGTCCGGGCGGTGAAGAAGTCGGCGAACGCGGTGACGAACTCCTCCTCGCTGATCAGGCCGTCGCCGTCGGTGTCCAACTGCCGGAAGCCGTCGTTGAGTTCGGCCGGGTGGACCCGCGATCCGCCGAACAGGGCGCGGTACTCGTCCGCGCCCAGGTGGCCGCTGCCGTCGGTGTCGGCGGCCCGGAACAGGGCGCGCACCGCGGGCCCCAGGCCGCGGTCCAGGTAGGCCGGGTCCCGGTCGACGCCGGCGAGCATCGCGGACACGAACTCGCCGCAGTCCACGGTGCCGTCGCCGTCGGCGTCCATCGCCCGGCAGAGGTGCCTCCACCAGGACTCGAACGCGGCGTAGAGCACGTCTTCCCGCTCGGCGGGCAGTTCGAGCTGCCAGCAGATGGTGTGGACCATGGCCTGGAGGTCGGCCGTGTCGACCCGTCCGTCGCCGGTCTGGTCCAGGACCTGGTGGAAGAAGGTCTCCAGGCGGGCCCCGCGGGAGTCGGCGACGCGGAGCCGCGGCACCTGGCGGGCCGGCGCGCGCCGGGGGACCGGCTGTCGGCCGGTGGCGATGGCGGATGGGCGGCGGTAGCGCAGGTGCTCGGGCAGGCGGGTCACGACGTGCCGAGCGCCGTGGTGCAGCATCCAGGACAGGGCGGCGGCGGAGCGGGACGGGCGGGTGCCGAACCGCTCGTGCCAGGCCGGCGGCAGGTCGGCGACCGTGAGGCCGCTCAGCACGCGGGCCGCCACGACGCGCAGGAGCGGCCACGCGGGCCCGAGCCGCCCCAGCCTGCGGGGGGCCGGCGCCTCGCGGAGCATCTCGAACAGCAGGTGACGGACGAGGTCCCCGTACTCGAGGACCTCGCGGATGTTCCGCTCCACGTACGGCGGCACGTCGGCGGCGGTCGGCGGGACGGCCTCGCCGGGAATGCCGAGCGCTTCGCAGACCTCCCTGAACTCGCCGTAGAACGCTTCGAGTTCGGCCGGCCCGAGCCGTTCGCCGGACAGTTCGCGCATCGCCGTGATGGCCTCGTACAGCGTCACCATCACCCAGGCGCGGACCGCTGGGTCCTCGGCGGTGTACGGCCGTCCCGCGTCGTCGGTGCCGTGGATCCGCCGGTGCGTACGGGCCAGCCGGGCCACCTCGAGCCGGCGTTCCTCCGGCCCGGCGGAGAACAGCCTCGCCCCACTGTCCAGGGTGTGCTGGATGCGCCGCCACGGGTGCGCCCGGTAGGTCGAGTACCGGGTCATTCCGGCCGCCACGGCGGGATGAGCCGCCTGCAGGATGATCAACCGCCAGGCCACCAGCACGAGCCGCCGTTCGCCGAGACTGCGGCGCAGCGGGCTGCGGGGGTCGGACGAGGGCGCGGATGTCACGGGGACTCCAAGGGGGCGAGGCGGACCGGCCGACACCCCGTACAACGCGCCGCAGCGCCGGGCGTCACCTCGGTTCACTCCTCCGTGCCGTGTCGAATCCCCGCCCGCGCCGGACCGGCCCGCCGACGGCTGGCGGTGTCCCCGCATCCGGGAGCGGTCAGGTGACGTCGCGGGAGAGCGTCGCGAAGCCGGCGCAGAGCAGGCGGACGCTTCGCGTGAACTTCTCGTCCTGGCTCGGGCGGGGTACCGACGGGCCCATGAGCAGGGGGAACCGCTCGCACAGTTCGGCGTGGAGCTCGGCGGTGACCGCCGGGGGCGTCGTGGGCTGGTTCTGTTCCTGGAGCACGAATCCGGTGACGTGGCTGAGCAGGGTGTCGGCGGCGATGCCGCAGTGGTCGGCGGGCACGCCCGCGTCGAGGAGGGTGCGCAGCAGGCGTTCCATCAGGGAGAGCGCGCCGGTGCTGAGCGTGCCGGGGCTCTCGGCGAGGAGTTGGGCGCCGCCGGGGTGCCGTTTGATGCTGCGGCGCAGGGTGCTGGCCTGGGTCTCGACGCGGTCCTGCCAGGTGGCGGCGGGAGGGAGGGCGGCGAGGGCTTCGGTGCCGGCGTCGTACGCCTGGCGGCAGACCCGGTCGGCCATCAGGGCGAGTAGCTCGTCCTTGCCGCGCACGTGGTAGTAGAGGCTGCCCGCGTGGGTGTCCAGGCGGTCGGCGACCTGGCGCATCGAGAGGTTCTGGTAGCCGACCTCGGCGAAGACGGCCATCCCCGCGTCGACGATGCCCTCCTTGGTGAGCTTCATGCACCCAACGTACAGCCTTTTCCAACGCCGTTGGAAAGCTGTGCTAGCTTTGCGCCGTCGGATTTTCGAACGGCGTTGGAATGCGCCGCGAACGGGGGAGAGCGGGTATGGGGGTGATCGTCTTCAACGTGACCACGGCCGCGCTGATGATCATGATGGTCAACTGCGGGCTCGGCGTGGTCGGCCGGGACACGCTGCGCGGGCGGCCGCTCCCCTGGGCGGCGGTCGCCCTGACCACGCTCGCCGTTGGCGGTGTGCTGCTCCAACTGGCCTGGTCCGGCGCCATGGACGCGCTGGACGCCGACCCCGCCAAGACCGGCTGGTGGCGCGAGTTCACCTCGGTGTTCATGCAGAACGGCGGTCTCTCCGGCGGCCTGTGGAACCTCCTGACCCTCGCCGCCGTCGCCGCGCTCGCCCAGTGGTGCTGGGGCGGCCCCCTCACCCTCGGCTTCTTCCTCGCCGGCATCCTGTTGCCCGGCCGCATCGACACGCTGCTCGGCCTCGGCGACGGTCCCAGCACCGACCCGCGCAACTTCGCGGGCAGTTCCGGTGCCACCTACTTCCTCGGCGGCACCCTCGCCCTCGTGCTCCTCACCCGCACCCGCCTCCGCAAGGAGATCGCCCTGGGGGGCGCCGTCCCGGCACTCGGCCTCGCGATGTGGCTCGCCCAGGACAACGGCCACGGGCTCGTGTCGGTCTACGGGTTCGCGCTCGGGGCGGCGGCGTGGGCGGTCCGGCGGCGGCTGGTCCGCCCGGCCCTCGGACAGCGGGCCTGAACCGTCGGCCCGCACGGACGTCCCGGGGCGAAGCCCGCCGTCCCCCGCAGGGGGAGCACCGGCTACCCGGCGGTACCCGTCCTCGCCCCGGACATCGCGACGTCCGGGGCGAGGACGGCGGCCATGGTGACGTGGGGCCCCGGGGGTTCGGTGGAGGCCGCTGAGGTCAGTGGAGGCAGAGGCAGAACGGATGGCCGGCCGGGTCGGCGTAGACGCGCCAGTTGGCGTCCGGGCGGAGCTGGTCGGTGCGTTCCAGAACGGTCGCGCCGAGGGCGAGCGCACGCTTCTCCTCCCCGTCGAGGTCGTCCACGTCGAAGTCGAGGTGGAGCTGTTGCGGGTGTTGCTGGCCGGGCCACCGGGGCGGCTGGTAGTCGTCGACCCGTTGGCAGGCCAGCGGCGTGCCCTCGAAACCGTGCACCTCCACCCAGCCCGGATCCTCCGGGTCCGTGACCACCCGGCCGCCGAGCAGGTCCGCGTAGAACTCCGCGAGTCGTCCCGGATCGGCACAGTCCAGCGCGATCGCCTGCAGCTTTCGGATCATATCCGGCACCCTTCGTCTCCTCGGCCGCCTCAGCGACCCCTTCGTGCGGGAGGGGGCGTACCCGGCCCCGGGGCCGGCATGCGCCGCCCGTCCCACGTGTACTGGGTGTGGCCATGGGCCGCCGGGGTAAGCGCGGTCCATCAGTCCCATGGTCAGGGAGGCGCGCCGGTTCCCGGGGCGACTCGTGGTACACGACCTGGCGTCGTGCCCCTGACCCGGAGGAAGGAAGGCACCTCATGGTATGGATCCTGCTGTTGGTCATCATCGCGATCGTGCTGGGGCTGATCGGCGCCGTGGCGGAGGGCCTGTTCTACCTGCTGGTCATCGGGGTCGTCGTGTTCCTCGTGGCCCTGCTGCTCGGTGTGCTCCGGGCCAGGGGCAGCCGCGGGCGGATCCGCTGACCGGTGCGGACGGCGACCGCCGCCCGCACGGGTCGCCGAGCGGGTGGCCGCCGTACGGGTACCTGGCGCCGCCTGCGACAACCCGGTGCGGCCCCGCTCAGGGCTCAGGGCAGTCGGGTGAGGGTGGCTCAGGGCAGCCGGGTGAGCTTGCGGCGACCTGCCCGGCGGCGCAGCTTCGGCAGGCGCCGCTGCGCGGCGTCGGCGATGTGCCGCTGGCGTTCGTGGAGGACGCCGTAGGCGAAGGCGTGCCGCCGGCTGCCGGTCTCCTCGGCCGCGAGGGTGGTCAGCTCCTGCCGGATCACCACGCTGTCCTGGTGAGTGCCCAGGACCTTGTGGAGCCTCTTCATCCGGGCGCCGAACTTCGCGGCCCGCTTCTGCGCGCGGTCCGGGAGAGGGGGCCGCGCGTTCTCGGCGGTGTACCGGGCGCGCTTGGCGGCCTTGCGGGCGAGGTGCAGCGCCTCGTCGCGCCGCGGACCCGGCTCGGTGCGCAGGGCACGGTCGAGGCGTTTCAGCGTCCGGCGCTGCTCACGCCGCAGTACGCCGGACAGGTACGTGCGCGCCTTGCGGTCGGCCCGCCCGCGGAGCGGCGGGTCGGCGGCGAAGGCGTCGAGCCGGTCGAGCAGGGCGAAGTAACGGGTGTCGTCGAGTTCCGCGACCGCCCGCTGCCAGGCCTGCCGGTAGCCGTGGGCGTAGCGTTCGGTGAGCCGGCCGCGCAGGGCGCCGCGCATCGGGGCGGGGACGGCGGTCAGCTGGTCCACCAGTTCGTCGCCGAGTACCTCCTGGTCACGGGCCTCGCCGAGCAGCTTCCCGAGCCAGCGCAGTTCCGTGGCCAGCGCCTCGGCGGAGTCGCGCTCGAAGATCCGCCGGTGGGCCTTGAGGAGGCTCCGCAGGCGGCGGGCGGTGACCCGCATGCGGTGCACGGAGTCCGCCTCGTCACGGCGAACGGCCGCGTCGAGGCCGAGGAGGGTGTCGAGCTGTTCCCGGAGGCCGCCCATGACGAGGGCACCGGCCGACCCGGCTGCCGGGGCGTGCACCGCCCCGTCCGGGGCGCCCTCGGACGGGGCGGCCGCGGACGGGGCGGCCGCGGAGACCCGGGGCTCGCCGAGGACCCGGGAGAGCTTCGAGGGCCAGGGCGAGCGCACCAGCCCCGCGTCCGCGAACACGGCCTCGATCCGGTCCAGCAGAGCCGGCGTGCCGTGCTCCAGCTCGACCTCGAACTCGGTCCACCCGAGGACCTCCGTACTGGTCCCGCCCGCCGGGCCGGGTTCGCCCGCGGGACGCTCTCCCGGCGCGCCGGCCTCGGCGTCGGCCACCCGACCGTCCGCGGGCGCGACGGCGACGCGTCCCGCATCCAGGACCTGGGCCGTGACCCGGTCCTCGGTGATCCGCGCGAGCGTCTCCCCCCGGTCGTCGCGCAGCAGCCGGCGGGCGCGGTGGGTCCGCAGGTGCGCCACCGGCCGGAGCGCGGCGCCACGGGTGACGGCCGCCACGAGGACGGCGAGCTCGGCCGGGACGTCGTTCGGCCCGCCAGCCGCCAACGGCCGCCGGACCTCCAGGCGCGCGTCGTCGGCACGCGGCAGCTTGAGGTGCCAGCCGGCGTCGTCGCCGCCGGTGCGCCGGCGCAGGGTGATGCGCCGGCGCAGCAGACGCAGGTCCTGCGTGTCGTAGTAGACGGCGTCGAGGTCCTGCGGCCGGGCACGCTGCGCCACCGCTACACCCCGCACCCGGTCGAGCCGCTCCGGCAGCGCGTTCCCGTCGTACTTCCGCTCCGTCTCCACATGCTGTGTGCCCATGCCCGGCGGATGCCCGCGACCGCCCCACCCATGCGGGCCGGGGGACACCGGCCGGCAACCGGTCCCAGTGAACGAGCGCTTCAGCGGGCGCTGGTCGTCAGGCCGCAGCGCTCGTGTCGGTCACGGGGTGGAGGCGGAGTTGTTCGGGCCGACCACGTCCTCGCCGACCAGAGGCCGGTAGAGCCCCTCGGAGAAGCCCACCCGGTACTCGTCCCAGGATCCGTCGTGCTCCGCCGCGCGTATCCGGGGTGTCCTGTGCGGTCGGGCAGCGGGGCCGGGAAGACGTGTTCGCCGCGATCGGTGCCGGTGACCGTGATCAGGCCCGTCCCGCGTCCCGAACCTCACCTCCTGCGGGCCGAGGACGGCGCGGATGTCCTCCTCCGGCTCCAGCCGGTCCTCCCGGTCCCCGTGGAGCCCGGCCCAGACCCGGGAGGTCTCGCGGATCCTCCTCCCGAGGTGTCACCGCTCGGCGGCCGGCCGGTTCCGGTGGGAGACCTTGACGACGCACCCTGGGCTGACGAGAGGCCAGCTCACCAGTGGCGGTCACCCTCGACGCGCGGCCGTGAGCTGTCGGCTGTCAACGCACGGCGACCGCCGCGCCCGTTCGTTCGGTGGCGATCCTGACGGCGAAGCCCGCCAGCGCGATGCCCATCACATAGCGGTGCAGGCGCTGCCAGAGCGGGTGCCGGCCGAAGAACCCGGCGACGGAGCCGGCCGTCACGATGAAGAACGCGTTGCCCGCGACCCCGACCGCGATCAGGGTCAGCCCCAGCAGCAGCCCCTGGAGGCCGACATGGCCGCGCGACGGGTCGACGAACTGCGGCAGCAGCGAGATGTAGAGGATGGCCACCTTGGGATTGAGCAGGCAGGTGAGGAAGCCCATCAGGAAGAGCTTGCGCGGTCCGTCCTGCTTCAACTCCTGGGGCGCGAAAGCGGATCGCCCGCCCGGCCGGACGGCCTTCCAGGCCAGCCAGAGCAGGTAGCCCGCTCCGGCCAGCTTGACCGTCAGGTAGATCTCCGGCACCAGCGCGAAGACGGTGGCGATACCGGCGGACACCGCCAAGAGGTACACCAGGAAGCCGAGGGCGACCCCGGCCAGTGAGGTGAGCCCCGCCCGGCGGCCCTGGGCGATCGAGCGGGAGACCAGGTAGATCATGTTCGGCCCCGGCGTCATCACCATGCCGAGCTCCACCATCGCGATCCCCGCCACTGCTCCCAGCCCGACCACAGCACAACCCTCCGTACACACGTTCGCCTGGACGCAACCTAGCAGCGCACGGCCACGTGCGGCTCAGGGTGTGCCGACGCGCGGTAGGTGTTTACTCACCGCCGACGGCCGGGGGCGCCGCGTTCAGGCAGCTCGTGGGGGCGGGGTCACTCGGTTGAACTCGTGGGACGGCGGCCGACGGCGTCAGGTGCGAGGTTGAAGGCACTTGTTGGACGTCCCGCGTGGGAGAGGTGCTCGAACCATGGCCTGGTCGCTGTCTGTTCGTCGTCCGGCGGCGCTGGCCGCCGTTCTCGCGGTGTCCGTGCTGGCTGGGGCGGCGCCGGCCCGGGCGGCGGGGGCCATCGAGCACTTCGACGTGACGGAGACGGAGACCTACACCGCGCCGCTGGAGGGATGTCTGCCGCCGGATCTCCTCGGAACGGTCACGCTCACGGAGCACTCCACGGGGTGGGTCGTGTCGAACGGGCCGGCGGTGGTGATCACCGGGACGAACGTGGTCGACTTCCACATGGACCTGCCCGACGGGCGGTACGTGCAGAGCGGCCTCGACCGGGACGACTTCCAGGTGGTGCTGCGGCTCCCGTACGACACGGTGAGCAACGTCAGCACCCAGGACGAGCGCACGATCCACGCTGCGGACGGGAGGGTCATCGGAACCCTGACCATCCACGAGGAGCACCAGGTCGTCTACCGGGACCTGAACACCAACGGAGAACCGGACCCGGGTGAGGTCACCGTCGAGCGCCACGAGTTCCGGCTGACCTGCGGCACGCCGTAAGCGGTCGGTGCCGAGAAGGCCCTGGAAGGCCGCCACCCTGCCGCGGGCGGCGGCCTTCGGCGCTGCCTGGGGCGATCTGGGGAGCACCGTCGTGCCTCGTGCGGCCGAATTCGCCACGCCGGTGACGGCGGCGAACGGGGCGACCCACACGAAGGTCATGATCGTCACCCTCACCGACTCCGGCCGGGACCTGCTCGCCCGGGCCTACCAGGAAGTCATCGTGCTGGAGCGCGCCCTGACGGACGGCTTCAGCACCGGCGAACACCGCCGGTTCCGCGAGTTCCTCGACCGTGCCACGGCCACCCTCGTCGAGCAGACGCCCACGGCGACACCGCGCTGACGACGGCGCCGACTGGGCAGGAAAGGAACCGCCGCCCGCCGCTCCGGCGGCTGCTGTGTCACCGGTCGGACGGCGCGCCCGTCACGTGAGCCGGGCGGCTTCGTCGGGGATGCGGCCGGGCGCCGGGGGAGGTAAAGCTGAGGGGAGAGCTCTTAGGTAAGGCTTACCAAAAGAGGCTGGGCCGCTTCTCGTCGCGGAGGGTGTTCATGTCCGGTCCACAGATTGCCCTGCTCGGTGCCGTGGCGGGCCTCACGATCTTCCTGGGCCTGCCCATCGGCCGGCTGCGCCGCCCCGCGCCGCGACTGCGGGCCGCGCTGAACGCCAGCGCGATCGGCATCCTGTTGTTCCTGCTCTGGGACGTCCTGACCGCGGCGTGGGAGCCCACGGACGCGGCGCTGAGCGATCACCACTGGGGCACCGCCGTGACCGACGGCGCGGTCCTCGCCGCGGGGCTGACCGTCGGCCTGATGGGGCTCGTCCACTACGACCGGTGGATGGCCCGACGCAGCGCGCCCGCGCCGCGATTGTCCCAGGGGCCCGGGGCGGCGGCCGTTACGGAGCTGGTGCCCGGGGCCCGTTCCCGGGCCGCGAGCCTCGCCCTGATGATCGCCGTGGGCATCGGCCTGCACAACCTCGCCGAGGGCCTGGCCATCGGCAACTCCGCCGCCGAGGGCGAGATCTCGCTCGCGCTGCTGCTCGTCATCGGCTTCGGCCTGCACAACGCGACCGAGGGGTTCGGCATCGTCGCCCCGCTCGCGGCCGAGGGCGAGCGACCGTCCTGGGGCGCCCTGGCCCTGCTCGGCCTCATCGGTGGCGGGCCCACCTTCGTGGGCACGCTCATCGGGCAGCAGGTGGTCAACGACACCGTGAGCGTCGCCTTCCTGGGCCTCGCCGCCGGCTCGATCCTCTACGTGGTCATCGAGTTGCTGGCCGTCGCGCGGCGCGCGGCGATGAAGGAGCTGACCACGTGGATGATCCTGGCCGGACTCCTGGTCGGCTTCGCCACCGACGCCGTCGTCGTCGCGGCCGGGGTCTGAGCGGCACGGCCGGGGTCCGAGGGGCACGGCCGGGGTCCGAGGGCAGGTGGCCGCCCCGCGCCTGGGCGTGGTCCGAGGCTACGACTGGGGCTGCTACCCGGGCCGGAAGAGCGGTTCGCCGAGCTTCGTCGGCGAGGATCTCCTCGAAGCACTCGTGCCGGCTGTGGGCGGCGAGTTTCGGCCCGCCGTAGCTTTTCGGGGAACCGTCGATCAGGTCGGCCCGGATGTGATGGAGTGGCCCGCAGTGTCCGAGCGTGTCCGAGTCCAGGGAAGGCGGCGTGTCCCGAACGCCACGGGAGATCTTCGAGGGTTATGTCTACGCCGGCGTGGTGACCCGGAACGCCGACGCTCTCGCGGAGAGTTTCACCGAGGACGGGATCTTCGAGGCGCCGCTGGTGCCCGCCGGTGCGGCCTTCCCGAGGAGGCTGGTGGGCCGTGAGGAGATCCGGCGCGCCATGGCGGCGTACTACGAGAAGCCGGTGGAGGGCGGCCGTTCGCCGAACTTCGCGAAGTCCGGGTACGTGCTGCACACCACGTCCGATCCCGACGTGTTCATCGCCGAGATCGACACGGTCTTCGACGGCGACGGCGATGCCGACGGTGTCGGTGATGCGGACGGGGAGGACGTGGTGGTCTCGCTCGTCCAGATCTTCCGCATCCGGGACGGGAAGATCGCCCGGCTGCGCGACTACTTCGCCCCCGCTCTGGTCGACTGACGACGTCCGGCAGGACGGGGAGCGGGCTCCTTCGCCGGTATCGAGGGGCTCGCGGAGTCGACGATCGCCGCCAGCTCCTCGGCCGACTCGGGGGTGAGGCGGTAGAAGCCCTGGAGGCTGATCGAGCGTTCGAGGAGCCCGTCCACCACGTACTTGAGCACACGGGTCTGGTTCCGGCGGTTCCGCCAGGTCAGGGTGGCGAGCAGGTCGCCGGGGACGGTCACGTCGAAACGGACGGGCGTCGCGTCGACGTGGACCGCGGAGGCCCCGCAGCCGCCGGCACCGAGCATGGACCAGTCGCCGTGCCCGGGGAAGGCCGGATCGCGCCAGGTCCTGGGGGCGGTGCCGCAGCAGTCCTGCCGCTCCCGGTCGACGACCCGCATGCGGCTCACCACCGTGACGACGCGCCGGTTGACGTGCAGCGCGTACACCTCGTCCCCGGCCCGGGCACCGGACCAGGCCGGGAGCGAGGTGTGCACGCCGCTGAACGCGACCGGCGGCCGCTCGCCGACGCGGCCCGCCTTTCGCAGGGCGCGGCAGGTGTCGTGGGTCCACAGGACGGTGAAGGCATCAGGCATGCGGGGATCGTAGGTGCGGGGACCGACAATCCCCGGGCGTGGCTCTGGCCTGCGGAAACAAGTAGCCCCTCCTGGTAGGGCTGTGGCAGGGTGTCGGGCCGTGACAGACACCGAAGCCCAGCCGGGCACCGAATCCCTGGCAGGCACCGAATCCCTGGCGTTCACTGACGCCCCGTCGGTCGCTGACGCCCTGACGATCACCACGCTCGCGGAGCGCCCCTCGCTGATTCCGCGGGTGTACGAGCTCGACGACACCTGGCCCGTCTTCGTGCCGCACGACCTGGTCGCCAGCGCCCTCCTGGACGAGGTCGTCGTCCGGTTCCCGCAGTACTGCGCGGTGGCGACGGACGGCGACCGGGTGGTCGCCCGGGCGCTCGCCGTCCCGTTCGACGCGCTGGCGGAGGGCCGTGAGGAGACGCCCGACCAGGGCTGGGACCGCGTCCTGTCGTGGGCGTTCCGCGACCTGCGCCGTGCCTGCACGCCGACGGCGGCCAGTGCCCTGGAGATCACGGTGGACACCGGGTACCTCGGCCGCGGCCTCTCCTACCGCATGTTGGGGGCCCTGCGCGACGCCGCCGCGGCCCAGGGCCACCGGGCGCTGCTCGCGCCGGTCCGCCCGACGGCCAAGCACCTGCAGCCGCACCTGCCCATGGCCGAGTACGTCGGGCGGCGGCGTCCGGACGGCCTGCCCGAGGACCCGTGGCTGCGCGTCCACGTGAAGGCCGGCGCCTCCATCGTGAAGGTCGCGCCGGCCTCGATGACGGTCAGCGCCTCCCTCGACCAGTGGCGCCGGTGGACCGGACTGCCGTTCGACCGCGACGGCGACACCGTCGTCCCCGGCGCCCTCGTGCCCGTGCACGCCGACCTCGCCCACGACCGCGCCGTGTACGTCGAGCCGAACGTCTGGGTCAGCCATCCGCTGCACCCGGCTTCCTGAGCTCAGCGAGCCGGCGGCCCGGGGTGGGCGGGCCGCCGCGCGGGAGCCGGCATCGTCGGTGTGTTCCAGGACCGCGTAGGAGCGGGGGGCTCGGCAGGGCCGCCCCTTCCGGCGACATATCGTGCGTCCCATGTCCAGCGAACGGGGCGAGCCGGAAGCTCACGGGAGCGCGAAGCCCGCGACCTACGAGACCGTACGCGCCGCGATCCTGGTCTCGCTCGACTACGCCAACCTGGACATGGAGTTCCCCCGCATCGCGCACTGGCTGAGGCAACTGCCTGCCGCGGACCGCGATCGCCTCCTGGACGAACTGGAAGCGATCGCGGCGACTGATGCGATCCGCCGGGACGACGCGACGTACCTCCTGAACGACCTCGGGCTGCGCCGCATCCACTGGGAGCAGCCCTAACTGATCGTTTCAGAATGACTTTCGAAGGCGCCGGAGGCAGATGATGCTGCAGGCGAGGTCGAGTAGTCCTTGGTGGAGGTCGGCGCGTCGCTCGTAGCGGGTGCGGAGGCGCTTGAACTGGTGGAGCCAGGCGAAGGCGCGCTCTACGACCCAGCGGACCTTGCCGAGTCCGGAGCCGTGGGCGACGCCGCGTCGGGCGATCATCGGCTTGATGCCGCGCGTCCACAGCAGGCGGCGGTACTTGTCGAAGTCGTAGCCCCGGTCGGCGAACAGCCGCCGGGGCCTGCGGCGCGGGCGTCCTCGCAGTCCTCGGATCGGCGGGATCGCGTCCAGCAGGGGCAGCAGCTGAGTGACGTCGTGGCAATTGCGCCCAGTGAGCGTCACGGCGAGCGGGGTGCCGCAACGGTCCACGATCACATGGTGTTTGGAGCCGGGACGGGCGCGGTCGACGGGCGAGGAGCCGACAAGGTCCCCCCTTTGAGGGCCCGGACGTGCGAGCCGTCCACCGGCGCGCAGTCGTCCAGCGACCGGGAGGTCTCTAGGGTTCTGATGGACGGTCATGTCCGTGCCGCGCTAGGCTGGACGGGTACCGCACATCGAACGCATCCGCCCCCTGAACGCACCGCCGTTCAGGGGGCGGATGCGTTCGGCCCCGAAGACTCCGCGACAGCGCGACCGGCACGGCCGGCCGCGCTGTTCGCGCTGCCCGGAACAGGAGAGCTGACCGTCATGCCGCGACGAACCTGGTGGCGCGAAGGCACCCCCAGTCGGATCGACCTCCGGACCACCGACCGGGAGGCCGCGATGGCCTTCTACGGCGGCCTGTTCGGCTGGGAGTTCAAGGATCGAGACCTCAAGGAACTGGAGTTCAAGGACTCGGTGACTCCGGAAGCCCCGGGCCACACGATCGCCGTGCACCACGGCGGAGTGGTCGCCGGGATCGTCGAGGCGGGCGGCGCGTCCCCGGCCTGGTGGACGTACCTCGCCGTGGACGACATCGAGGCCGCCGCCGCCAAGGTCGAGGCGGCGGGCGGTTCGCTGCTGATGCCACCCGGCGACGGCGTGGGGGAGGAGCGGACGGCCCTCGCGGTGGATCCGACCGGTGCGCTCGTCGGGCTCTGCGCGAGGGGGGAGGGCGCCGAGGGGCTCGTGGTCAACGAGCCCGGGGCGTACACCTGGAGTGAGCTCATGACGGGTGACCGGGAGGCGGCCCTCGCCTTCCACCGGGAGGTGTTCGGGCTCACCGTACGGGTCGTGGACCTCGGGGGCTCGCCGTTCACCGGACTGGTGGCCGGCGAGGACATGGTCGGCGGAGTCATCCCCCTCCAGCGCGAGGGCGCGGTGGCCCGCTGGATCGTCTACTTCGCGGTGACCGACGTCGAGGAGACCGCCGCCCGTGCGGAGGCGCTCGGCGGATCCGTCGTGCACGGGCCGATCGACACCCCGGTCGGGCCGCTCGCGGCGCTCCGGGACCCGCAGGGTGCCGCGTTCAGCGTCTGGGCGGTGAACCTGCCGGCGCGGTAGGGCGGGAGTCCGTACGGGCCTCACCGTCGGCGGACGGGAGCACGGTTCGACCCGGGCTCGGGACCGGCCTCCCGCCGGTGCCGCGCCGCACGCGGTGTTTCGTGCGCGGACGAGTCCCGATCTGTCGCACTGGGTAGCGAGGCGTGACCGGAGGGTGGCGGATGGAGACGGTGATCGTGCAGTTGCCGGAGCAGGGTGGAGCTCCGGCGGCGGGGCCGCCCGCTCTGCTGCACATAGGGCCGGTGACAGTGCGGACTTCGGGCGGGGCGCCCCGGGCCGGCCGGTGGCGATCGCGCTGGCCGACCAGGGGGTGTCGCGTCGGGCCGGGGAGATCGTCGCCGCCGAGGACTACTGGCGGCTGTCCGACTTTGCGGCACCCCGCTCGCCGTGACGCTCACTGGGGGCAATCGCCACGACGTCACCCAGCTGCTGCCCCTGCTGGACGCGGTCCCGCCGATCCGAGGACTGCGAGGACGCCCGCGCCGCAGGCCCCGGCGGCTGTTCGCCGACCGGGGCTACGACTTCGACAAGTACCGCCGCCTGCTGTGGACGCGCGGCATCAAGCCGATGATCGCCCGACGCGGCGTCGCCCACGGCTCCGGACTCGGCAAGGTCCGCTGGGTCGTAGAGCGCGCCTTCGCCTGGCTTCACCAGTTCAAGCGCCTCCGCACCCGCTACGAGCGACGCGCCGACCTCCACCAAGGACTACTCGACCTCGCCTGCAGCATCATCCGCCTCCGGCGCCTTCGACAGTCATTCTGAAACGATCAGTAAAAGGTCAGGCCGGGTTGGCGGCTCCCGCGGACGCGCGCGGCGGCGAGCGGCGCCTGATCTCGATGCTCCTGGCACCGCGCGTGGCCGCGCGCTATGACGAGCTTGCGGTCCGCTCCGGGGCGAGCGCCCTCAGCGCGGCCATCAACGAGTGGCTGTGATCGGGTAACCGTGGCCCAAGTCCGGGCGGTGCTGGATCTGCCTGTGTGCGGCGCTGGATTGTCCGTTGGGCTGTCAGGGCACGCATCTACACTCCTCCCCATGCCGACATCCGCCATCCCCGCAGTCCTCTCCTATGCCGACGCCGACGCCCGCCTGGGCGGCGCGTTGTCCGCCGTGTTCGAGGGGGCGGGAGCGTCGCCCGGCTACGACGAGGTGCTGTTCTTCGACGGCGACCTCATGCTCGACGGGGATTTCCTGGACGCCGTCAACGAACTGCGCCGTGGGGGCGACGAGCACGACGTCGAGTTGATCGTGGTCACCGGTGACCTGACGGTCAAAGGTCCGATCGCGCTCTACGAGGACCGGCCCGGGCTCTACGTCGGCGGACGCACCGAGGCCGAGACCCTGGAGGGCGGCGCCGCGGAGATCCACATCCACGACGGCGCCTTCACCCACCTGGTCTACGGCTGGTACAACCACGGCTCTCTGCAGACCGGGATCGTCGACACCCCTTGGGTGATCGACTACGACCACCACATGGAAGTGGGCGCCCCCGACGCGCGCTGGGTGAACAACTATGAGGATGACGACGACGCCGACTTCGCCGTCGGGGACGGCATCATCGAGGCGTTCGTGCCCGAGGTCGTGGACGCGGAGGACGGCAGTCTGCTGGTCGAGGACTTCCTGGACCGGCTGCGGGCCGGGCTGCCGGTCCTGCGCTCGTGAGCCCGGTCGGCGAACCGAGCCGGCGAGTGATCACGTGTCCGGGGCTCCGGCCGACCGGGCACAGCACCTCGACCTGACCGTGCGCGAACCGGAGGGCTACCGAGCTTGATTGAGTGATGTCGGTGCCGTTCCCCTGACAGTGGTCGGTGCGCCGGCTGGGCCGACCAGACATCGACAACCTCGCCGCCCGACCTACGCCAGGTTCAGTGCTAGGCCGTGTCTGACAAATGATCTCCAAGAGCAATAGGGGCGGTAGGTGGCAGCTCCTGGTGGGGGTAGATCATCAGTGGTGCTGTCCATAGAACTCGTAACACGATCTTGCTGATCGGTGCTGGTGGCGCGTAACGATGCGACGATTCGTCCGTTTGTGATGCCGTGAGCAACAAGCCGTGGATCGTGGACGACGAGCTGTGGACCCGGATCGAGCCGCTGTTTCCGGCGTGGCCGGAGCGGTCGCCGGGCCCGCGTCCCGTGGATGACCGGCGCTGCCTGCAGGGCATCCTGTTCGTGCTGTACACCGGCATCACGTGGCAGCAGTTGCCGCTGGAGATGGGTTTCGGCTCCGGGCAGACCTGCTGGCGGCGGCTCGGCCGCTGGCAGCAGGCCGGTGTGTTCGAGGCCCTGCACCGCATACTCCTGGCCGAGTTGAACGCGGCCGGACTGATCGACTGGACGCGCGCCTGTGTGGACGCCTCCCACGTGCGCGCGAAAAAGTGCCCCTGCGTGGCGGTGTCGGAGCGGGGTTCGGCGTCTGCCGAAACGGGGCCGTCCAACCCGGGCATCCGCATACCACCCGGCGGGCGTTCGCCCCAGAGCACCCGGTCGACCCGGTGGTATCACCGACAGTGAAGGTGGCAACGCTCTGTTGCCACCGAATGTGCGACAGAGCCTGACCCCGAGTACACGTACGCCGGAGCGCCCACCCTCGCCGCTACCGAGAAACCGACGTGCGGCGCCCCGCGCCCTGAGAAGACCGACGGCGCCCCGTGCAACCGCAAGCCGTTCCATGGGGGCGACCACTCGAACCGGCTCCGCGAGACGTGGCCCCGCCTCGCTCTCGTACGCTGTGCCCGGTGCGGCGGTCCGGCCCCGAAGTCCGTCCCGATCGACCACCAGGAAGCCGCGAGTGGCCCCGGGTGAACCCGATGGGCGTGCCCGCCGACCTGCCGGAGTAGAACCTCTCTCCCCCGTCCGGGACCGATGCCGGGCGGGGCTCTCTCGGTCTCGCCGTAGAACCGTCAATGCCACTCCTCCGGAGACCCCGAGGGCAACGAGTTCTGCGTGCAGTGATCCCCCAGGTGCCCCACCCGCCCCGCACGCCCCCCGCCGGTGGCGCTGCCCCCGGCGATGGGTCAAGCGCCGGTCAAGCATCCCGCCGGCTGCCGTCACCCCTGGTCCGACGAGCGGGGGAATCATAGAATTGGAACCGATCGAATCAGCAGTGGAAGAAGCAGACCACGCGCCCGCCTGGACCAGACAGCCAGTCGGTACGAACGTGCTTTCACAGCCCGTTGAATCATGCAGGATCTGGTTCGCGTGAAGAGATCCTTACGTCCGGGCACTGCCGACGCCCGCAGTGCCGAAGCCTTGGCTCCGACCGTCGGACTGATTGTTTGCGCCAGGGGAAGCAACAACAGCCGGCCCGAACCGACGGCCCTTGAGCCACTGAGTACCCGCTCGACCGGCGAGGCTTCCGGTGCCCACGGCGCCGCTTCCGGTGTTCCCGGCACCGCCTCCGGCGTGCGCGACCGCCGTCGACGGGGAGGACGGGGGGCTCGTCCACTCCAGGTCGACTCCACCCGGCGGGGGCGAGCCCCGGCAACTCCACCGCCCGGCGTTCGATGCCCGACGCCTCAGAGCGGCAGGTCTCGTGGGGCGGGGCGGGCGCGGCCGGGCCCAGCCCCCGGGGGTGGGGGGGGGTGGCCCACCTGCGGCAGCCGCCCCCCCCCCCCCCCACCCCCC